>DASYRE010000011.1 GCA_036004685.1 Candidatus Polarisedimenticolia bacterium
AGGCTTTGTCCCCCAGGATGCCGACGCGGTACACCTTCCCGGCCGGCTGCGCGCCGGCGGCGAGGGGCGCGGTGAGCATTAGGAGGGCGAGAACGGTGCTGAGCCTAGCGACACCTGGTTTCATATTGTCCTTTATGGACCGCCAGTAGTCTGCCCAACGACCCGCGGTTGAGCGGCCGGCGACCACCGCCGCTCGCATGAAGCAGCCCGGTTGCTCGCCGGTCCGCTCCAACCGCTTGTTAGGCGTCACGCCGATATCGTTGAGAGGGTCCAACGTAGCAGCGAGTCTGGATATCTCGCGATCATCGTCTCCATGACGTAAACGTCGTTCCTCAAGACTTCGCCGTTCCAGGTATCCGTATCTACGTACCGCCATTACTGGGCTCGAACGGACCCGGTTCGGCGAAGCCCTCGATCGATTCGACCTTTGCGTAGTTCTCGGCGATGCTCTCGGGTGTCAGACGTGCATCGTAGAAGCCAGGTCCCATGACGATAGCGATACGCTGGATTACGCCGGAAGGCTTCAACCGGTGGCGTAGCGCGTGCCAGCCCGACTGTCAGGACTCCGATCCGGACGGCCTTTGCTGGCGGCTGCGCATCCGAGGCGAGCGGCAGAGCGAACAGGAGGACTACGACGGCGGTAGCGAGCTTGGTCACGGCGAACCTCACAACCATCCCTCCCGGGGAAGCACTCTACCGAACACTACCTCAATGATCGCTTCAGTCCTCATCGGTGGTCGGCTCCACTTGTCTGCCGAACGTCGGCGCTGAGCGGTCGGGGCGAGCAACGCGAGCCCCGGTCCGCTCCAGCGGCTTGTTCGCCGCCTCACGAGCGCGCGGACGCGACTACTGTCGTGGGGTGACATTCGCGGCAACCAGACGCGGCCGGAACGTGAACACGTTCGGATCGCTGGCGTCAACCGTGACGTGGACCCAGTGGTGATACGGAGAACCAAACGTCTCGACGCGCGTAAAGTTTTCGAGTGCCGGAGTCACCACGGTGCCACGCACAGGTCTCGGACTCAGCGGCTTGTCAATCCTGAAGAAGTGGCTGTCCCCGTGGACCAGCACCACCGGCTTGCCGAAAGCCGCGGCCTCATTCTGAAGATTCAAACGGAGATCGGCATAGCCACTGGGATTCTGCGGCGTACCCGGAAATGGTGGAAACTCAGGAAAGGGGTTCGCCTGTTGCAGGATCATGATGGCTCGGCTGTGGCTAGCCCTTGCATGATCGAAACCCTGCCGCTGCCAGGCGACATTGGCCCGGGTGCGCTCGGCGTATTCCGCGTCGCCCTCGGGAGTGCGCCCGAGCCCGTTGTTGCTGCCTGTGACGTGCAACGTGAGAAAGGTCACGCCGCCCATATCCCAGCGGACGTTCTCTCGGTACTTGGCGAATGCGGCATCCGGACCCTGACTTTGTCGGGTCAGCGCGAACGTGCGTTGGCCGAGCGTGTGATTGCCGTCGAAGAAGACCGTCCTCAACTTGGCGAGGCGCTCGATCGGATCGCCGCCGGGGACAGCCGGCTCGTGGCAGTCGGTCCATTCGTTGTCGCCTGGGGTGTACACGAGTGGGTGGATCGACGCGCGGAACTGCGCCAAGCGTCGGGCCCAGAACTCATTCGTGCAGCTGTATCGCGGCGAGGACAGATCGCCAACATGAACGATGAACGCGAGCCCAGTGTTCCGATTCAGATCAGCGAACACGTTCTCGAGCCATGGTTCCTCCCGGGGGAAGTAGCCAAGGTCCCCGATGAGCGCGAACGTGAACCCAGGGCCAAGAGCGGCCGGAGCCTGGCTCCGCGCCAGCGTGGACGCCGTGACGACGAATCCGACGGCGACCGCGACCACGGCGACGACGAACAGAGTCGCTCGCACGCCTCCTGGCTTCAAGGTCTTCATGAGCCGTCTCCCGTACTTCGCAATCGGAATGGTCCTCGAACTGGGGTTGAGCGTTGCGACCTCGATAAGGGCTCCACGTATCAGACACTCCCCGGCGGCGAACGCCTGAATTAAGCCGCGCCGCGAAGCGGCGTCGGCTTGAATGAATTGTTAGGCCGCACTTGCCGCGCCATTTCAGTGTCGCCCTTAGGATTGTGGGTCGAACCCGAAGACGCGCAGTTCTTGGTCGCACCGACAGGCCTTGGCGATACGCGCCGCCCACGCGATGGCCTCGTCGCGCGAAGGCAGTTCCAACACGGTGAAGCCGCCGTCGAGCGTGGGCGCCCAAGGATAGCCACCCATTGCAACCGTGCCGTCAGCCGAGACGAGCACGGGCGGTACGTCTTCGTCGATTCCGCCGCCGAAGACGTAAACACCGGCGGCTTTCGCCTCATCAATCACAGCGTGCGCGTCGCGGCCTACCGCTCCCCATTCGCTATCGGGCACAACCATTGCCGCGCTTGGAAAAGAGATCAGGTATTTGGCCATGGTGCTCCTCCTGGGAATTGACGGCGGTCGTGAAACGTATGTGCGGCCTAACGCATAGCCGTTAACCCGCGGGCGCGCCCTTCGCGACCGTCGGGTTCAAGGGCTGGTTCGGCTGCGTGCTCATGGCGTGTCGCTGCTAATTCGAATTTCAAGTACAACTTTCGTCTCAGCCCCACGGTCAAACGACTTTTTCCGATGACGCTGGAGTACGTAGTCAATTTCGACCCGTCGTCCGGGAGCGTAATTGCGAGCGAGATTTACAGAATTGGCTTCGCGAGTCCATTGCGAAAGCTCACCCTCCCCAGACAGAACCTCGAACTCGGGCCAATCATTCATGCTGCCCATGTAAACGCGTTCGATAATGCCGGAGGTAGTGTGTACGGGAAGATCGCCGTTATCGATCTTGCCCCACCACTCAGCCGAGCCTATGAGTCCATGAGTGGGCTCGATCCCGAATTCCTGAGTGGTGAGCGTCGCCTGCCGAATCGTTCCCAGCCTGTCTGGATCGTCCTTCAGGCAGTAAATGGTCTTCATAGGGCCAGCTACCGGTCGCGGCAAGGGAAGATTTGTGACCGGGTCGATGGTTCCCATGAACGCCGGACCCGGATAGGCTGCCACGACGCGAATAGACCCGACGATACTCCCGTTGAGACCAAGAAGGTGTTCGGCCGGCACCCACAACTCCCGATGAGAACTTCCACCGACAGTGCGCACAGGATATTTCTGAGCGAACGTGTCCTTCAGCTCGAATTCAGTCACGAACCCCGCAAATCCTGAAAATTCGTCCCTCGTGTTCCAATCGCGGGCGATTTGCTCCGCGTACGATCGTTCTAGAACCGGGTAGAACACTTCCTGTCCGGCGAGGCGGGGCGGGAAAGCGCGAAACCTGCTCCCCATAATCAAATGAAGTTCTGATAGACCCACGGGTCTAAAGAGGATCACCTATTACCTCGTTCGCCGAACTAGTCTTGTGCCGATCTCCGATATTTTGTAGTCGCGCAAGCCTGCAGCATCTGCCGGGTATTCCACGGGACGGGTCCGGAGCCCAAGGGAATGATGATACAGGCGTTCGTGGGAAGGATGCGGCGATAAAAAAATAGGGACGGACGATAGAGCCTGTCTCGAATAGATTTTGGGGCTGACGGGCGTGTTGAAAAAGGCGAAGGGCATCGGGAGCGCGGAGGAGTGTCCAGTTCCCGGACTATGGCTGAACATGGGGGTAAATGGAGCCTCTCCAGTGAAGGCTGGGTGAACGGCTCCGATCCGTGGGTGCTGAGGAAACTATAGTCCGGGGAGGGGCGGGGCGCAAGAAGTGGTGCTGGAAGGGCGCAGCAGGCTTCAACAGGAGAGGCCGCGAATCCTCTCCCACATTAAAAGTCGCACGGCCGTATCCGCACCGGGCTCTCGCGGCTCCGCCGCCTGGCCCGGGGCACGGTGCCCTTGGGACACTTGGGACGTTCGGCTCCTACCTCGGCAGTGGCGGCTGGGGAAATGCGGGTTGGGACGGGTGCATTTACTACATCCCCGAAAGTGAGATCAGCTGCAGTGGACGCCCCGACCTCGGAGTCGTGGATTACGTGATCGCCGGAATCGATCCCGAGTCTCCCAACGTGGCCAGGATGGCGGCGGTCTCGGTGGACTTCAACGAGTTGTTGGATGCGTACGTTCTCGACAACGCCGGTGCGCAGCCGGTGGATGGAGACCCTTGCGGAGGGGACGCTGTGTCCAGCATCTCAGGTCCCGTGAACTGCATACCGATCCCGGTACCGGCCATCGTCGCATCGACCGGCGGCGAGGCGCCCACCCTCACGCTGGGAATCGGGGAGGTGTCTGGAATTCCGCTCCTCGATGACTGCCTCATCGCCGAGACCCGCGCCACGAACTGCCCGAGGAACCTCTATGCGGCTCGCGTCCTCATGTACCAGCGCGCTTCCTGCGCCACCGGAACCGGCGCCGGGCTCGACCTGAGGGCCTTTCTTTACCTCCCGCCTCCGCCGGCGGGCACCCTCGCGGTGCTGGCGAACTGGCGAGTATTCAGCGTGGAGGACCAGAACCTGAACCAGGCTCTGGACGCCGGCGAGGACGGATCGAACGGCGGCGAGGTCGACGGCCTGTTGGACCCGTTGCTCATTGGAGGGACCGCGGCCACCGAGGTCACTGTTTCGCTCCCGACCATGCCGGGCGCCACGGACTGTCTCTACTTCGCCCTCGCCATCGGTCTGGACAACAACCGCCTGTTCGTCGATCAACCGACCAACACCATCGTCGGCGAGATGGTCTTCAGCCCGATGGTCTCCGTCAACCCCACCCCGATAGCCCTCAATGTCCCGCCCCCGTCCGACACGGTACTCTCGATCACCGCCCGCAAATCCGGCGGCACAGTCACCGTCGCCTGGACCAGCGGGAACGAGCTGGCCACGGCGGGGTTCAACGTCATCGGGGTCGGCAAGAACGGCAGTGAGAGGAGACTCAATGCCAGCTTGATCCCGGCCAAGGAGGGAACGACCGGGCTGGGCGCCGATTATGGTGTGACCTTCGAGACGGCCCGGCTCAAGGGCTCCAGCGCCGTCATCGTCGAGCTGGTCAAGTTCGACGGTTCCACTCAGCGCTTCGGGCCGGTCCTCGTATCGGGCAGGGCCGCCTGCGACGGCCGCTGCCCCGGGCCATCGGACTAAGGACGCCGCGGGCACTCCCATGCCGCGAAGCTACGGCGCCCGCGGTCATCATTCTACCGTCGGCTCTCCGAAATCTCGCCATGCGGCGGGTTGACCCGCGGCGGGACTTCCGCCGTCGGGTCCAAACCGCTCCTAATTCTTCGGCTTCGCCGGGGCCGCCGCCGGGGACTTCCCGGCCGGAGCCTTCGGCGGATCCCCCTTGCCGGAGCCGGACGCGACGTCGGGGGCGAGACCCTGAAGGTATCCGAGGGATCTCAGCACCTCGCGCAACCGGGGATCGGGGGAGGGAGCGCCGGCGTCGGGGACGAGCTGCGGCTTCCCTTTGACGAGCCGCCATCCCTCCAGGAAGTCCCTTCTCTTTTGCGCCAGGATGGGAGCGGCCATGTAGACGCTCCGCTTCTCCCACCCCGTCGGATCGTTGGCGCGGAAGAACTCCGCCTCCGGCCGGGCATAACCTTGCGGCGCCTCTTCGTAGAGGATCAGCTTGGTGGGCATCTCGCAGATCATCGAGGCGCGCCCGGTCGGCAGCGCCCCGGCGGGGGAAGTCTCGGCGAAGGCGGGCCGCTGCGTCTCCTTGCGGGTGGCAACCGTCGGCTCGACGTTGCGCTGGATCCCCTGGAGGCCGGATGGCACGGGGAGGCCCATCATGCTCAGGAGCGTCGGAAAGAGGTCGACCGTGTCGCAGGTCCGGCGCATCTGGTCCGCCCTCGCCAGGATTGCCGGGTAGCTCATGACGACGGGGACGCGGAGCGCCGAGTCGTACAGGGAGGCGCCGTGCCCGAACAGCCCGCGCTCGCCGAAATCCTCCCCGTGCGTCGACGTCACGACGAACAGCGCCTTCTTCCAGTAGCCGCGCGAGTTGAGCGCGTCCCGCAGCGAGCGCAGTTGGGCGTCGTTGTAATAAAGGGCCCCGTCGTAGACGTTGCGGGCGGCGCGGGCGAACCGATCGGGGTCGGCCTTCAGCGCTTTCAGGTCCGCGACGGTCGTCATGCCGAGGTTGCCCGGTCGGATCCGCAGGAGCCTGGCGCGGACTTCCGAGTACCACTTGTATTCGGCGTCGTCGGTGAAGCGGCGCCCTTCCGGGGCGGGGGCGCCGAACGGTTCGAGCGGATCGCCGGAAAGGACCACGACGAAGACGGGGGCCGGAGAATTCCGCCGGTCGAGCCAGGCCAGGATGCTCCGGTTGAGCGTCGCGGAGGTCTCGCCGGGACCCCGGGGCGGCGCCGGACCGAAGGGTCCCGGGATCTCCTCGATCCAGTCGAAGCCCTGGTCGAGTCCGCTGAGCGCCCCGACAAGCGGATGGGCCGAGAAAAGGGCGGTTTGGTAGCCGTTTTCCCTCATCACTTCGGCCAGGGTCTTGGCGGACGCGGGCAGGCGATCGCCCGCTTTCTGGAGGCCGTGCGCGGACGGGTAGAGGGAAGTGAGAATCGACGCCACCGACGTCACGGTCCAGGGCGAGACGGAGTAGGCGGCGAGATAGGTCATCCCTTCCCCCATCAGCGTCGAGACATTCGTCATGGTCATCCGATCGTAGCCGTGGGCCGGGAGCTCGAACGCGCCCAGACCGTCGATCAGGTAGAGGAAGAGATGGTGCCTCGAGCCGGGCGGCGCGGCGAGACGCTCCCCTTGGGGCCGGGGAGGGGGCGCTGCGATTTTCTTTCCCTCTTGATCCAGGAGAACGGGGGGCGCGGGGTCCGCGCCGTTCGCAGAGCCTTGGGCCGCGGCGGACAAGGGAGCTTCGCCCGGCGTCGCCGCCGGCTCGCGGGACGGGCTGGGAGCTTTCGCAGGGGACGCCGCCTTTCCGGCCCCCGCGGGGAGCGCCATGACGATGACGAGAAGCAGCGCCGGCGGAAGGCGCAGACGGCGACGAGGGACGGCCCTCACAGATCCCACAGCCTCGTGCTGAAGTAGCGCTCCCCCAGATCGGAGAAGACGGTGACGATCCGCGCCCCGGGGGCGTCCCGGGCCACGGTCAAAGCCGCGCTGAGATAGGCTCCCGAAGATTGTCCCACGAACAGGCCGCGCCGGGCGAGACTGTGGCACAGCGCGTAGGCCTCCTCGATGGTCACTCGGATCCGCCGGTCGATCACGCCGGCATCGAGAATCTTCGGCACGATGTCTTCCGGCCTCTCCAAGGGCTTGAGCCCTTCGATGCCGGGAAAGGACTCGGGGACGACGCAGACGACCTGGATCTTCGGGTCGTGGGACTTGAGGCGGCGGCCGACCCCGGTGATCGTCCCGCCGGTGCCGATGCCGGCGACGAAGTGGGTGATCCGGCCGCCGCTCTGCTCCAGGATCTCCTCCGCCGTCGTCTCGTAGTGCGCTCTCCAGTTCTGCTCGTTGGCGTACTGGTCCGGCATGAAGTAGCGGGGGGGATCCGATTCGGCGATCCGGTGCGCCTCCCGCAGCGCCGCGTCGTACCCCTCCACCGGATCGGTCTCGACCAACTGCGCCCCGTGGGACAGGATTCGCTTCTTCCGCTCGACCGAAGCGTTGCCGGGGACGACCAGCTTCACGTCGAGACCCATCATCGAGCCGATCATGGCGTAGGCGATTCCGGCGTTGCCGCTGGAGGAATCGATCAGCGTCCGGCCGGGGGTGAGCTCGCCGGAGAGCGCGGCCTGCAGAAGCATGAACAGGACGGGGCGATCCTTGATCGAGCCGCCGGGGTTCGTCCATTCCGCTTTGGCGAGGACCTCGGAGCCGTTCCGGGGGAGCTCCGGCACCTCGACGCGGAAGAGGCGCGTTCCCCCAATCAGGGCGAGGGACGGATATTTCTCGAGGAACGGGCGGAAGCGCTCGGGAAGCATCGCCCCGGCGCCCCTCAGCGCGCCGCGCCGGCGGGAGCGGCGCAGAAGGCCTCGTAGTCGATGAAGCCGGGGAATCGCGCGCCGTCGCCGCAATAGGCGCAGCCCGGATCGCGGCGCAGCCGCAACGTCCGGAACTCCGCCTTGAGCGCGTCGTAATGGATCAGGCGCCCGATGAGGGGATCGCCCGCGCCGAGGAGCAGCTTCACCGTCTCCACCGCTTCGAGCAGCCCGATCACGCCGGGCAGCACGCCCAGGACGCCGGCGTCGGCGCAGGAGGGGGCCAGATCGGCGGGGGGCGGCTCCGGGTAGAGGCAGCGGTAACAAGGCCCTTCCGGCGGCTTGAAGATCGTCACCTGGCCCTCGAAGCGATAGACGCTGCCGTGGACGTTCGGCTTCTTCAGGAGGACACAGGCGTCGTTGACCAGGTAGCGAGTGGGGAAGTTGTCGCTGCCGTCGACAATCAGGTCGTAATCCCTGAAGATCTCCTCGACGTTGGCGCTGCTCAGACGCGCCTCGATGGCGTTCACCTTGATGCCGGGGTTCAGGCCCAGGATCGTCTTGCGCGCCGATTCGGTCTTGGGCATTCCGACCCGATCCACCGCGTGCAGAATCTGCCTCTGGAGATTGCTCTCGTCCACGACGTCGAAATCGACGATGCCGAGCGTCCCGACGCCCGCGGCGGCCAGATAGTAGGCCGCCGGCGAGCCGAGTCCCCCGGCGCCGACGAGGAGAACCTTCGCGGCGAGCAGCTTGAGCTGTCCCGTCTCCCCCACCTCCGGGATCATCAGGTGACGGCTGTAGCGCCGGCGGTCCGCCTCGGAAAGGGTCCGGGGGACGACCACCTCGTTTCCCTCGTTGCGCCACTGGTTGAACCCGCCCGACATCGAGGCGACGTTCTCGTACCCGAGGCGCTGCAGGCTCTCGGCCGCGAGGAGGGAGCGATTCCCGCCGGCGCAATAGGCGACGATCGGGGTCTTCCGGTCGGGGACCAGCCCTTCGATCCGCATCTCGAGAAAGCCGCGCGGGATGGGGACGGCGCCCGGGAGGTGGCCTTGCTCCACTTCGTCCTTCTCGCGCACGTCCAGCAGCACGAAGGGCTCCCGGCGCTGCCGGCGGGACTTCACCTCGGAAGGCACGACCTCCTTGACGGTCTTGCGGATCTGGTTCATGAGATCCCGGATGGTCGGGGCCGCCCCGCCGGCGATCGCCGGCACGATCGCCAGCACGTCGCCGTCCTTCACCTCGGAGTCGAGTCCCTTGAGATGGCGGATCTCCTCCTCGTTCAGGAAAAGGTTCACGAAACGCCGGAGCTCCCCTCGATCGTCGCAGAGCCGGGCGCGGATTCCGGCGCATTCCTCCTCGAGGCTCGCCAGGACCTCCCGGACGGTGCGGCCCGCGACGCGCACCTCGTCCCGGCCCTGGGTCAGGGGACGCAGCGGCGTGGGAATCTTGACCTGAATCGACATATCCGCTTTCCTCCTTGCTGCGATTTACGACCCGGCGATCCGGGACGGCTCCTCGTGAAAGATCCCGTCTCGGAGCACCCACGAGCGCCAGGAGGCCACGCGGCCCGCCGCGACTTCGAGGATGACGTAGGACCAGGACTCGGAGGCCTGCCAGATCTCCTCGGCGCGCTGCCGGTCGGTCTCAGAGGGCCGCGAGGGATGATCGGGATGCGAATGGTAGACGCCGACCACCTCCAGCCGGCGAGCCTGGGCCTGGCGCTCGATCCGGATGTAGTCGAGGGGATCGAGATCGTAGCGATCCGCGGCGCGCTCGCGGTTCAGGTTGCGGGCGGGGTGAATCTCGAGGACGTTGCGGACGCTCCTTCCCTCCTCGTAGCTGCCGATGAGGAGGCCGCACACCTCGTGCGGATAGCCTTCTTCGCCGTGACGCTTCAACCGATCGAGCCCCCGCGCTTCCAGGATCAACACGTCCGCCTCACCGCCGCGCACGCAACTATCCAGAAATGCTTGAGAAGCGAGTATAGCACAGGCGTTTCGGCGCCCTCTTGGAATGGAAAAGGGGCAGGCTTGCGCCTGCCCCGTCCCGACTCCGCAATGCCGGAGCGATGAATCCTGGTGAGCCGTGGAGGACTCGAACCTCCGACCCGCTGATTAAGAGTCAGCTGCTCTACCAACTGAGCTAACGGCCCGTCTCTTCGAAAAAGGGGCGCATTCTATTACGCCCGCGAAAGCGGCGTCAACGGCTTCCAGTGAGAAGACCGCTCTGGAGATAAGGTTGGGGTGAGTGGAGGGTTTCGAACCCTCAACCCCCTGGGCCACAGCCAGGTGCTCTGCCGTTGAGCTACACCCACCGCACTGAGGAACGATCGCATTCTGGCGCGCCTGGAGGGATTTGAACCCCCGGCCAACGGCTTAGAAGGCCGTTGCTCTATCCGGGCTGAGCTACAGGCGCCTGAGGCTGAGACCCCCAACTCTACCACGCGCGCGCAGCGAGTGTAAATCACGGCGCGGACCGACTGAAGCGCTTCCCATCGCCGGGGAGCTGGACGATCTCGCGATGCGCGTCGAACCAGCCCGCCCAGAAAGGAAACAGCCAGGTGGCGGCGCCGACGAGGGCGAGCGCCCGCACGCCGGGCGGCGGGGTGCCCTGCGCGGCCCCGGCATAGGCGGCCGTCAGGAAGAGGACCAGGGACCAAAAGCCATAGGTTCCCGCCCGGTCGCGCGGGCGCGTCACCGACGCGTAGAGCCAAACTGCGGCGGCGAACATGGCGCTCTCCACGAGAACGGTTCCGGCGATCGAGTTCCAGAGACCCAGGCCGACGCGCGGCCCGCCGGGGTAAAGCGGCATGTCGGGACGGTGCATCACGACGTCGAGAAACCAGTGGCTGAGGACTCCGGCGGCGATCACGACGGCGCCTTCGCGGTATCGGGAGAAGGCGAAGTATCCAAGCGCGAAAGCGGCCGCCCACCCCGCCGCCGCCAGAAGGCTGTGCGACCAGGGATAGCTGACGAATTCCAGCGGCGTGAACCGCGTGTCGCCGGGAGCGATTCGGACGCGCTCCCAGCCCGCCAGCACGAACAGAGGCCAGAGGAGATCGAGAAGCAGCGGCGCCGCCATCAGAGGCCCGAGCGACGCCTTCGGGGCGATCTTCTTCGAGGCGAAGCCGACGGCGAAATGGCCGATGAACATACGGCGACTCTCCTCTCCGTGCCGGATTCAAGAGCTCCGCGAATCCTCACGCTGCAGATCCGAGGTCGCTTCGTCCCACTCGTCGTAGAGATGAGCCAGCTCGATCTCGATGCTCTTCTTCTCCTCGCCGAGGGCGCGGGCGACTCCGGGCTCCTTGTAGGTCTCGCCCGCGGAGAGAAGGGATTCGATCTCCTTGAGGCGCGTCTCGTGCGGCAGGATCTTCTCCTCGAGCCGGACGATCCGGTCGCGATAGATTTTCAGCTCGCGCCCGCGCCGGTTGCGCGCCTCGGCGTCGAGGCGGCGCTGTTCGCGCGCCGGAGGCGCGGAGGACGGCGCCTTCGACGCGCCTCGGGAGGGCGCGGTGGAGGCCGACCCCGTCGCCGCCGCGCGCGCCCTGGCCGAGGGCGGGACCGCCGCGGGAACCTGCGACGCGGCCAGGTAATCGTCGTACCCGCCCCGGGTCAGAAGGAGGCGGCCCGCCTGGAAGGCGGCGACGCGGGTCGCCACCTTGTTGATGAAATAGCGGTCGTGCGACACGAACAGCAGCGTTCCGCTGAATCCGGCGAGCGCCTCTTCGAGCGCTTCGCGCGTCGGCAGGTCGAGATGGTTCGTCGGCTCGTCGAGGAGCAGGAAATTCCCGGGATCCAGCGTCAGGCGCGCCAAAGCCAGGCGGTTCTTCTCGCCGCCGCTGAGGACTTCGACCTTCTTGAAGACCTCCACTCCCGAGAACTGGAAGATTCCCAGAAGGGAGCGAAGCTGACCCACGGTCTTCGAAGGCGCCCAGGCCTGCATCTCCTCCAGCACCGTCCGGCCGGGGGTCAGGCTCTCGAGGACGTGCTGCGCGAAGTAATGCAGGATCACCTTCTCGCCCAGCTCCAGCGTGCCGCCGTCGGGGCCGAGGCGCCCGGCGATGATCTGGAGCAGGGTGCTCTTGCCGCAGCCGTTCGGGCCCACCAGGGCGATCCGATCGCCCCGATGGATCTCCAGATCGACGCCGTCGAGGACCCGGTTGGCGCCGTAGGCCTTCCTGATTCCGGTGAGAATCGCCACGCGCTGCCCCGATCGCGCCACCGCCGGAAAATTGAACCGCCACGAGAACTCCTCCGACATCGTCTCGGTGCGCTCCATCTTCTCCAGCATCTTGATCCGGCTCTGGACCTGCCGGGCCTTCGTCGCCTTGTAGCGAAATCGCTCGATGAACCGCTCGATCTCGTCCACCCGATGGGCTTCCTGCGCCGCCTTCTTGGCGGCCAGCTCGCGGGCTTCCTCTTTCTGGAGGCGAAAGCGATCGTAGTTGCCGGCCCAGACGCGGACGCGTCCGCTGTCCACTTCCGCGATCGAGCCGGCCAAGCGGTTCAGGAAAGTCCGATCGTGCGAGACGATGATGAGCGCGGAGGGGGAATCGGACAGGAACGACTCGAGCCACCCGATCGCCTCGAGGTCGAGGTGGTTGGTGGGCTCGTCAAGCAAAAGGTAATCGGGACGCCGGAGCAGGAGCGCCCCCAGGGCGGCCCGCATCCGGTAGCCGCCGGAGAACTCCCTGAGAGGCCGGGCGTGATCCTCCGGCGCGAAGCCGAGACCGCCGAGGATGATCTTGGCGCGGATCTCCAAATCGAAGCCGCCGGCGACTTCGAAACGGTGCTGGACGTCCCCGGAGAGGCGGGTGAGGCTCTCGAGCCTCTCTCCCGTGGCGGTGGCCATTTCGTGATGCAGCCGCTCCAACTCCTTTTCGAGCGCCGCCACTTCGGCGAAAGGCTCTAGCAGGGCGTCGAGAAGCGTCCCTTCCGGAAGGCGCGCCCCCTCCTGGGGGAGATAGCCGAGCGCAAGATGGCGCGGGACGTCCACCTGTCCCTCGTCGGGCTCCTCGAGACCGGCAATCAGCCGGAGGAGCGTCGTCTTGCCGGCCCCGTTCGGGCCGACCAAGCCGACGCGCACCTGGACGGGAATCGACCAATCGACCCCTTTGAGGACCTCATGGACGCCGTAGTTGCGAGCGACCTTCTGCAGACGAATCATGGATCAGCTGCCGGATGTTCGGGTGGTTGTTGCCCGGTGAGGAGGAAGTGGCGCGCCCGAGAGGATTCGAACCTCCGACCCCCAGCTCCGGAGGCTGGTGCTCTATCCAGCTGAGCTACAGGCGCGCAATTCCGGACCGGCGGGAAAGACCTCAGGATTGGTCGGGGCGAGAGGATTCGAACCTCCGACCCCCTGCTCCCAAAGCAGGTGCGCTACCAGGCTGCGCCACACCCCGCAAAATCGTCAAAGCCCCGTGGAGCAGTGAATTATGTCGCAGGGTGCGGTTGAAGTCAACGCCGGCGGAAGAGGTCAGGCGACGGGACCCTGTCCGCCGGGGGCCCAGGTCGGAAGCGCGTCGGGGTTCACTCCCACCGCGCCGAGGGCGTGGGTCCAGACTCCGTCGGGCTCGGGAGAGAACAGGATCTCCTGGCGCGGCGGCGCGGTGAGCCAGTCGTTGCGCAGGATCTCCTGAAGGAGCTGTCCGGGCCCCCATCCCGCGTATCCCAGGAAAAGCCGGAAGAGGTCGGGGGGCCGCGCCGCGATCTGGGTCAAGTCGGTGATGCTCCGGGTGAGCCTCAATCCAGGCAGTCCCGGGATGATCGAGTCGCCCGGCCCGGCGTCGGCGGTGCCCGCCACGCTCACGTCGTACAGCACCGTTCCGAGGTGGGGATGGACCGGGCCGCCGAAGTAGACGGCGAGATCGGGCTTCCCCTTCCACTCGATCCCCATCTCCTTGAGCATCTCCCGGACGGGACTCCCCGTCCGCCGGTTGACAATGAATCCGAGGCTCCCCTCGGCGTCGTGGTGCACCAGAAGGATGACGCTGCGATGGAAAAAGGGGTCCTGGATCTGGGGCATGGCCAGCAGGACGAGGGGAGCGCTCAGCTCCGCGTGGCTAGCGGTCATCAGCGTCCCCCGTAGGCCGCGGGCCGAGCGCGCCGTCCGCCGCCCGACTCATGAGATTTCCGGCCATGCCGTACACCGTCGGCTTCATTATCTTGTCATGCTCCGCATAAGCCGCGGCTGGCGAGCCACGACGCCTCTCTTGCCAGGCGCGAACATACCGTACGCCGTAGGCTTCATGTGTATCACGCTCCGCATAAGCCGCGGCGGGCCAGCGACGATGCTTCCTGCCATTCGCGAGCGTAACGCACGCCGTCGGCTTCATGCGGTCTTTTATTGTACTGCAATCCCGCCGACTTCCTTCCCGCACAATGCGAAGTTTGACAGCTCCCGGACCGGTCCCTAGAATGCCTTGGTTTCCCTCCCTGCTCGCAGACTCCCCGGAGGAGCGCGGTGAAGATCGGCCTGCTGGGCTTTCCCAAGGTCGGCAAGACCAGCTTGTTCAACATCCTGACCGGCTCCACGCTTTCGGTCGAGAAGTTCTCGACCGGGAAGGCGGAGCCTCACCTGGGGATCGCCAAGGTCCCCGACGGAAGGCTCGACAGGCTCGCCGCGATGTTCAAGCCGCGCAAGCTCACCCCGGCGGCCGTGGAATACCTCGACGTCCAGGGTCTGGCGAAGGGGGAGACGAAGGATCCCCTTTTCCTGCGGGAGATGCGCAACGTCGACGCCATCGCCCACGTCGTCAGGGCGTTCGCGGACGAGGAGATTCCCCACCCCGAAGGATCGCTGGATCCGGCGCGCGACCTGGAGACGATGGAGACGGAGTTCCTCCTGTCGGATCTGGACGTCGCCTCCCGGCGCGTCGAGAGGCTGAATCAGAATCTGAAGAAGGCGAAAAGCCCGGAGGACGAGAAAGAGCTCGCGGTCCTGAGCCGCTGCCTCGAGGCGCTGGAGCGCGAGACGCCGATCCGCTCGCTGTCGTTCTCTCCGGAGGACGAGAAGCGCTTGCGAGGCTTCGCCTTCCTCACCGCGAAGCCGCTCTTGGGGGTCGTCAACATGGGAGAGGAGGACGCGTCGAGGATCGACGCGTTCCAGGGCCACTACGGTCTCGATGCCTTCGCCGCCAAGCCGAAGGTGGCGCTGTGCGCCGTCTCCGCCAAGATCGAGATGGAGATCGCTTCCCTTTCTCCGGAGGATGCCGCCGAATTCCTGCGGGATCTCGGGATGCGGGAGCCGTGCCTCGATCGCATCCTGCGGGCTTCCCACCGCCTCCTCGGGCTCTCGGTCTTCTTCACCGCCGGCGAGGACGAGGTCAAGGCGTGGTCGATCCCGGCGGGATGCCCGGCCCAGCGGGCCGCCGGGGCGATTCACTCCGACATCGAGCGGGGATTCATCCGGGCCGAGGTGGTGGCCTACGATCGGCTCATGGAAGCCGGCTCGCTGGCGATCGCCCGCGAGAAAGGCTGGTTCCGGCAGGAAGGCAAGGAATACCGCGTCGCCGACGGCGACGTGATCAACTTCAAGTTCAACGTTTAGCTAGCGCTCCGTCTCGCTCCCCAGCGCCGCCACTGCTTCCACCAGCTCGGCTTCCCGGTCCTCGGGCACCGTCCGCAGGTCGAGGACGAGCCGATCGGATTCGATCCGCCCGATGACGGCGGGGCGGCCCCGACGAAGGCCTTGTTCCAGAGCGTCGGACGAGCGCGACTCCGCTGAGAGCGCCAGGAGCCTCGTGGGGATTTTCGTCCCCGGCGCCGCCCCTCCGCCCATCACCGAGGCCCCCGGGACGACTTCCGCACGGATCGCGCCCCCGCTTCTTTGCTCGATAGCATCGGCGCATCTTTGGGCGCGCCGGCCCACGGAATCCTCCGACTCCTCCAGCATTCTGAGCAGGGGCAGGTCGCGCGAGGCGCGCCCGCGGAGATGGGAGGCGAGCGTCGCCTCCAGAGCGGCGAGGGTGATCTTGTCCGGGCGCAGCGCGCGGCTCAGGGGGTTCCGGGCGATCCGTTCGAGGAGGTCGCGCCTCCCGACGAGGATCCCCGCCTGCGGGCCCCCCAGGAGCTTGTCGCCGCTGAAAGTGACGAGATCGGCCCCGTCGGCGAGGAGGCGAGCCACGGAGGGCTCGTCTTCGATTCCGAAGGAGGCGAGATCGCTCAAGCATCCGCTCCCCTGATCCACCATCACCGGCAACCCCCGCCGCCGGCCGAGCTCCGCCAGCTCGGCGAGGGTGGGGCGGGCCGTGAACCCGACGATCCGATAATTGCTCGTGTGCACCTTGAGAAGAAGCCCCGTCGCCGCCCCGACCGCCTCCTCGTAATCGGCGATCCGGGTGCGATTCGTGGTCCCGACCTCCCGGAGGACCGCCTGGCTCTTGCGCATCACGTCCGGGATCCGGAAGCTGCCGCCGATCTCGACCAGCTCGCCGCGGGAGACGATCACTTCCTTTCCCTCGGCGAGGGTGTTCAGCGCCAGGAGGACCGCGGCGGCGTTGTTGTTGACCACGGCCGAGGAGGCTCCGGGGAACAGACGTCCGAGCAGCCGCTGCGCGTGCACCGAGCGGGAACCCCTCTCGCCGCGGGCGAGATCGTACTCCAGCGTGCTGTAGCCGGCCGTCACGGAATGGATCCGGCGCACCGCCTCCGCGGAGAGCGGGGACCGCCCTAGGTTCGTGTGGATGAGAACCCCGGTTGCGTTGATGACGGGAATGAGAAGCGACTCCAGGTCCGACTCGAGCCGCCGGCGGAGAGCCTCGCCCACTTCCCCGGTCCATCGGCCGATTCGATCCTCCGGGGCCTTCCCCGCGCCGATTTCGGCCCGCAGCTCCTCCACCATCTCCCGGAGGACGGCCGTGACCCGCTCCCTGCCGTGCTCGTCGGCGAGCGCCCCGACGGCCGGGAGTCGGAGGAGGAGGTCGATCTTGGGAAGCTGCCTAAGAAGATGGCTGGAACGCTCCGACGTCTTCAAGCAAGCCCCCTCCCAGGCCGTAAATGACAATAACCTTATGGTTTAAAAGAGGTTATTCCGTCACATTTGACCATTTCAGCCACGCTTTGTCAAAGGGAATCGGCGTTGAAGTCAGCAGCCTTTCGACCCTATATTCTCCGGATAGGATTTCGGGACCCCGGCCGCTTCAGGGTGGAGGCCATGACTCTCGAAGGCGAGATTGAAGCTCTCAATGCCCGGCTTCGCCAGCTGAAATCGCAGTTCAACCTCTTCTTTTCCGGGGCGCTTCCCAAGCCTCCGTTGGAAGTCCGCGATCTCCTCGACAAGGACGTCAAGAGGCTGGGAATGATCCGGGAAATGAAGCTGTCCCAGCGGTTCCTCTACAACAACTTCGTGAATCGCTGGAACCTCTACTCCGAGCTCTGGAACAAGAAGCTCCAGGAGCGGGAGGAAGGAGCCCGGACGTTGGTCCTGGCGCGCCGGCGCCTCGGAACCGAAGCCCCGCCGGGACCCGCGCTGCCCCCTCCCCAGGCGACCGCCCCCGCGAAGCGGCTCGTCGCCCGGGCGGCGATTCGCAACGCGGTCGACGACGCGGGCGCCGATCTGAAGGCGTTCTACAAGTCGTTTCTCGAGGCGAGGCAGGAGGCCGGCGGAGGAAAGGCGCCCAGCTTCGAGAAGTTCCGCCAGGAGATCGAGCGGCAGGCCAAGACCATCCGCGAAAAGACCTCCTGTGAGAAGGTGGACTTTCGTCTTTACCTGGAGGACAATAAGGTATCTTTGCGCGCCAAGCCGGTAAGCGAGTCAGTAAAGAAGTCAGCGGAGAACGATCCATCCGACGCCGAGGAGAATCGCACTTGATCCTTCCGCGGAAGCTCTCGTCCCTGGCGATCGCGATCGTGGCCTCCGCGGGCCTGGCGGGCGCCCAGGACGCTCCGGAGACCCAGCAGGCCCCGCCGCCCCCCGCGGCGCAGGAAGCTCCCGAACCCCAGCCGGTCCCGCCTCCCGAGGGCAGCGTCGTCGACGAGGTCGCTCCGGACAAGGCGGAGCCGCCGCCGCGCACCGTCGACGCGCAGACGGCCGCCGACGTCGCCTACTGGGAGGAGATGGCGGCGGCCACCCCGAAGGACGTCACCGTCCGTCTCGCCCTGGGGAACGCCTACGCTCTGAGCAACCGCTTTTCCGACGCGGTTCGCCAGTATCGACTGGTGCTTCACGACTACCCCCAGTACAAGGAAGCCTGGAACAACCTCGGCTCCGCCTACCGGGCGATGGGCAGGAAGAGCCGCGCCGTGGAGGCCTATCACAAGGCGCTGAAGATCGACCCGCGCTATGCGCTCGCCTACTACAACATCGGCGTGGTCTACGACAGCGCCGGTCATTACGAGAAGGCGATCGCCTATTACGGCGAAGCGGTGAAATACGATCCCAACCTGCTCGATCCCAGGAAGAACCCCCAGGTGGTCAAGAACCGCAAAGTGTTCGCCATCCTGCTGCACAATTACGTGAAGTCGTCGGGCGCCCTGGCCTTGCCGCTCGAGCCGGCCTATCCCGCGCCGGAGGAATAGGCCCGGGGCCGGAAGGCGCCCGGAACGCGGCGCAGCCTCTCTCTTCAGCATCTCCAATCGGTTTCCCCGATGCGTCTCCAGTCGATCGCGATCGCCCTCCTGCTGCTCCTCACCCCGCTTCATGCTCTCGCCTGGACCGACTCCGCCCGCCGGCGGATGGTCGACGATGCCATGAAGATGACCCCTCCCGCGCTGAATGCCATCCTCGAACGCTACCGCAGCGACTTGATCCACGGGATGCTCGATCCCTCCCGGGACGAAATGGGCGAAGAGCACCGCCAGAGAAGCTCCGGGGAATACGGCAAGGCGGCCTCGCTCCTCGCGGCGCGCGCCGGCCAGGCGGTCACGATCATCGGACAACCGGGCCGGCTCAGCCTCGCCGTCTACGCGATGGGCTCCGCGGCGCATTACGTGGCGGACGTCGATTTTCCGCTCAACGCCGGCGGGGGAGGCGGTCGCGATCCGATTTTCTACGCCTCCTACGACCGCTACGTCGAGAAGATGCTGGGAAGATTTCCGATCGTCCTGGATCGGAAACCGCTGCCGGAGCTGGTCGATTATCGCCTGGAGGATTTCGGCAAGGCGGCGGCGTTGCGCGCCTCGCACTTTATCGAACCCATCCGAAACGCTTATACTCCCGACGGCCGGCCCCGATCGGCCTCGGCGTTCGACGACCGCTCCCTGCCGTTCGGGGTCGCTTCGCTGAGCTTCTCGCAGTCGGTCAATGACATCGCCCGGGTCTGGACGTCGATCTGGCAACAGGCGGGCGGTGACGTGGGGGGCCTTCCCTTCCCGGCGAGCCCCGGCGAAACGGGGAAGAAGACCTCGAAGGTGAAGAAGCGTGCCAAGTCGGCATCGAAGGCTGGCGCTGCTGAGCGTCCACGATAAGGCCGGAATCATCGATCTGGCCCGCACCCTGGCCGCCTCCGGCTTCACGATCCTCTCCACCGGCGGCACCGCGCGGACGCTCTCCGAAGCGCAGATCGCGGTCACCGAGGTGTCGGATCACACCGGCTTCCCGGAGATGCTCGACGGCCGGGTGAAGACCCTGCATCCGCGCATCCATGGAGGGCTTCTGGCGCGCCGCGATCGGCCGGATCACCTCGCCGCCCTCCACGAGTCGGGGATCGAGCCGATCGAGCTGGTCGTCATCAACCTCTATCCGTTCGAGGCGACGGCGCTCCGCCCCGGCGCCAAGCGCGAGGAAATCATCGAGATGATCGACATCGGCGGCCCGGCGATGATCCGTTCCGCCGCCAAGAACCACCGCGACGTGGCGGTGGTCGTGGATCCCGCCGACTATGCGCGCGTCGGCGCCGCCTTGACGCAGCTCGGAGCGCTTCCGGACGACCTCCGGACGGAGCTGGCGGTGAAGGCGTTCGAACGGACCGCCGCTTACGACGCCGCCATCCACCGCTATCTCTCGGGGGCCGGGACGGAGACGACCGGCGACTTCCCGTCCGCCCTCGAGCTTTCCTTCGAGAAGATCGGCGCTCTGCGGTACGGCGAGAATCCCCATCAAGCGGCGGCGTTCTATCGCGAGACGGGAGCCCCGGCGGGGAGCCTGGCCCGCGCCGAGCAGATTCACGGCAAGGAGCTTTCATTCAACAATCTGCTCGACCTCGATTCGGGATGGCGGCTGGTCGGGGAGTTCTCCGGCACGGCGGCGGTGGTGATCAAGCACAACAACCCTTGCGGGGCGGCCCTCGGGGAGAGCGTGGCCGAAGCCTTCGCGCAGGCCCGCGACGCCGACCCCCTTTCCGCTTTCGGCGGGGTGGTGGCCTTGAACCGGCCGCTCGACGCCGCCGCGGCGCGGGAAATCGGCACGCTCTTCTTGGAGGCGATCATCGCGCCCTCGTTCGAGGACGCGGCGCTGGAGATCCTCAGGAGGAAGACGAACCTGAGACTGCTGCGCGCCGGGGCCGGCTCCGTCGCGCTGTCGGGCAGCGATTTCAAGCGGATCAGCGGCGGACTGCTCCTCCAGTCCTGGGATCGCGCCACGAAGCCCCCGGCCGCCGGCCAGGTCGTCACGAAGCGGGCGCCGGAGCCGAAGGAGATGGAGGATCTCGACTTCGCGTGGCGCGTCGCGAAGCACGTCCGGTCCAACGCCATCGTCTACGCGGCCGGCGGGCGGACGCTCGGAATTGGCGCGGGCCAGATGAGCCGCGTCGACTCGGCGCGCTTCGGCGCGCTGAAGGCATTGTCGCCTCTCGCGGGATCGGTCCTGGCGTCCGACGCCTTCTTTCCCTTCCGGGACGGGATCGACGCCGCCGCCGGGGCGGGCGTGGCGGCGGTGGTCCAGCCGGGGGGATCGATCCGCGATGCGGAAGTCATCGCCGCAGCCGACGAGCACGGCATGAGCATGGTGTTCACCGGCGAGCGCCATTTCCGACACTGAGGAGAAACCACCCATCATGCCCACGATGACCAAGACGGCGGGAGAGGACCTCAACCTCTGGCACACCGTCTGCCGTCTGTTCGACAAGGCGGCGGCCACCCTCGGGGTCCCTCAAGGGCTTCTCGAGCAGATCCGGGTCTGCAACGCCGTCTACTACGTGCAGTTCCCCGTCCGGATCGAGGGGCGCTACGAGATTTTCCAGGGATGGCGAGCGGAGCATTCCCAGCACCGGAAGCCGACGAAGGGGGGCATCCGCTACAGCAAGCACGTCACCCAGGACGAGATCATGGCCCTGGCGGCGCTGATGACCTACAAGTGCGCCCTGGTCGACGTCCCGTTCGGCGGCTCCAAAGGCGGGGTCGACGTCGATCCGCGGGACTACACGGCGGAGCAGCTGGAGAAGATCACGCGGCGCTACACGATGGAGCTGGTGCGGAAGAACTTCATCGGCCCCGGGATCAACGTCCCCGCCCCCGATCTGGGGACGGGAGAAAGGGAGATGGCCTGGATCGCCGACACGTACGACGCCCTCACCCCGGGGCAAATCGACTCCCTCGCCTGCGTGACGGGAAAGCCGGTCTCTCAGGGGGGGATCCGGGGAAGGCGCGAAGCCACGGGGCGGGGCGTCCAGTACGGCATCCGCGAAGCCTTCCGTTATCCCGAAGACCTGCGGGCGTGCGGCCTCGAAGGATCCCTCGAAGGCAAGCGGGTCGCCGTCCAGGGGTTCGGGAACGTCGGGTTCCACGCCGCCAAGTTCCTCTCCGAGGAGGATGGATGCCGGATCGTCGCCGTCGGGGACGTGGACGGCGGCGTGCTCGATCCCGAGGGGCTGAACATCGCCGCGCTGGCGGACTACCGGGCCAAGACGGGGTCCCTCCAAGGCTTCCCGGGATCGAAGCCGCTGAACGGATCCACCGAGGTGCTGGAGGTGGACTGCGATTTGCTGGTCCCCGCGGCGCTGGAGAACCAGGTCACCCTGGAGAACGCCGACCGGATCCGGGCGAAGCTCGTGGCCGAGGCGGCGAACGGCCCCACGACCCCCGGGGCGGACGAGAAGCTGCGGCGGCGCGGCGTGATGATCATCCCCGACCTCTACCTGAACGCCGGCGGGGTGACAGTCTCCTATTTCGAATGGACGAAGAACCTGTCACACATCCGGTACGGCCGGATGGAGAAGAGGCTCGACGAGATTTACAAGGGGAAGATGGTCACGGCCCTGGAGCAGGTCGCCGCCGGGCGGATCCCGGACAAGCTCCGGCGGGAGCTGATTCAAGCTCCGGACGAGGTCGACCTGGTCAATTCCGGGTTGGAAGGGACGATGCAGAACGCCTACCGGGAGATTCGCGAGCGGCTGCTCGAGGACCGGCGACTGGACGACCTGCGCACCGCCGCGTACGCGGTCGCGATCCGCAAAGTGGCGCGAGCCTACGAAGAGCTGGGGGTCTTCCCGTGAGAGGATGGGGCCGGGGTCTTATTTCTGGTTGAGCGTCCGGTAGGTGATCCGATCGGCGTAGGCGTAGAAGACCTTGTCCTTGGGCTTGTCCTTGTAGGTTTCCGCGACTTCCTGCAGCTTGGAAGCTTCCGAGTCGCCGGGGTCCACCGTGAGCGCCTCCTTCAGGCGGTTGAGCGCGTCCACGCAGTTGCCGCCTTTCATCGAAACCACCGCCCAGTTGTACCAGGCGTTCCGGATGAAGAGGTCGACCTCCCCGAGGTTGCGATCCCGCGGCAGGCGGTAGAATTTCCGCAAAGCGCTCTCGTAGTCCTTCTCCACGAAGAACTCCTTCGCCGTCTGCAGGTCCTCCTCGAGGCGCTTCTGCTCCAGGACCTTGCTCGCCGCCTGGTCTAGCTGCTCCTTGGCTTCGATATTCGCGGGATCGAGATCGAGCACGGCCGAAAAGGACCTCACGGCCTCCGGATATTTTCCCTTTTCCAGATAGGCCCGGCCCTCGCCGGTGAGCCGCGCGATCTCCCGGCGCGCGTCCTGAGCGGAAGGCTGCGGAGCCGGAGTGGACGGCTCGACGCCGGGGACCTCCACGCCGGCCGAGGCGGCGCCTCCCGAGCCGCGGCTGCCGCTGCTGCTCAGGCCGAGATTGGTGCGTCCCGGCGACGCGGCCCCCGCGCCGGGAGCCCCGGGGGAGGCGCGGCGCGGCGCGCGCACGGGAGGAGGAGCCGGAGGGTCTCCTCCGTGACCCGAGGAGGCGGGTTTCATCGCGAAATACCACCAGGCTGCGGTCCCGCCAATCAGGAGTCCCATCATCGGAAGCGCGAATTTCGCGACCGAGCTTCCCCCACGCGGGCGGAGCTCGGCGGGAGGAGTGCGCGGCGCCGGCCGCCGGCGGGGGGCCGCTTCCGGCTCCGGGGACATCTCGAGCCCTTCGCCCGCGAGCCCGGAGAGATCGAGGTCGGCCTCCGGTGAAACCGCCGCGGGGCCCGATCTTGGCGCCTCGGGCGCGGGCTCCGCGGCGGGCGCCCGGCTCGGCTCCTCCGAAAGATCCATAATCTCGAGCTTCTCGACCGGCTCTTCCGTTTTGCCGGTCGTCGCGGCGTCGGCGGGGGCGGCCGCGGGAGCCGAGGAAGTCCCCAGGTTCAGCTGCGCCAGCTCGGCTTCCCAATTCTCAGCCGGCGCCTCTTGATGCTCTTTGACGGCCGATTCCCCGCCCGCGGCCGGGGGCTCCGGCAGATCGAGCGTGTCGCCGAAATCGGGGGGCGCGCTCACGCGTTGCGTGGCGGAAGAATCCGGATGCGGGGGGTCGCTTGCCACGGAGGCAGGCGCGGCCGCGGGAGCCGGCTCGGAGAGCGCGGCCGCGGGGGCCCGCTTCTGCCGCAAGGTCTCGATCTTCGCTTGAAGCTTCTTGGCTTCCGCATGATTGGGATTCAGGAAGAAGACCTTGTGCAGCTCCGAATCGGCTTCCTCCAGCCGCTCCTGGACGAAGAGCTCGCGCGCGATCTCGAGGTGCTCGGCGATGAAGGGCTGGGCTTCGTAGGCCTCCCGGGCCTCGTCCACGATCTCGTGCACCGCCGCGGAGCGGGGCGCCAGCGCCAGCAGCGACTGGCAGATTTCCATCGCCTCGATGTGCTTGGAGGCGGCGAGGAGCTCCCGGACCTTCAGGATTCCCGTCCGGACCTTGGCGATCACCTCCAAGGACTCGGGAGCCGCGGCGGCCTCCCCGGCCGCCTGGCTGGCCGCGGCGGCGATTTGCGCCTCTTCCAGCAGCAGCGAGGCCATCCGAATGCCTTCTTTGGCTCTCTGATTGTTCGGCTCCGACGCCAGGACCTTTCGCCAGGCCTCGATCGCCTGCCGGTAGTTGCCGGAGTGATAGAGAGACGTGGCTTCCTGGAGGAGCTGCTGGAGGGAAGCGTTTTCGGGCATCGAACTCCCTGTCGGCGCAGCGCGGCCGCTACTTGCCCAAATCTATGCCTTTTGCGCAGGGAGTCAAACCGGCCGGAAGCTCGGGATCGGGAGTGTAACTTGCCTGCAATGAGTTATTTATGCTGAGTTCAGAGACGCGGGTCGAGGATGACCTTCAGGGAATCGGCGGCCCGCGCGACGAGATCGAAACCCTCCTGAGCGCGCGACAGCGGCAGGCGGTGAGTCACCATCGCCCCGACGTCCAGGCGCTTCGAGGCGATGAGATCAAGCGCCACCCGCATCTCGGCCGGCGGCCCAGCGTAAGAATGCACCAGGGCGATCCCGTCGCTCCAGAGATCGAGCAGCGGCATCGGAAACGTCTCGCCCGGAGAGGCCGGCGCGAAGAGCAGAATCGTGCCGCCGCGGTCCACGCACCGGAGCGCCTGCGCGATCGCGGGAAGCGCGCCGGTGCAAACCAGGACCTGCTCCGCCAGTCGGCCGCCGTTCGCGGCGCGGAGCTTCTCCGGCAGATCCTCGCCGGCGCCGAAGACGGCGTCAGCCCCCAGGCGGCGCGCCGCTTCCCGGCGGTAGGGGCTCGGATCGGCCGCGAAGATCGGTCCGGCGCCGAGCGCCTTCGCATGCTGGATGTGCAGGATTCCCGAGATGCCGCTGCCGATCACGAGGACGCTTTGGCCCGGCGCGACCCGGGCGACGCCGTGGGCGCGAACCACGCAGGCCAGCGGCTCGACGAAGGAGGCTTCCTCCGAAGTGACCGAATCGGGGAGCGGCAGCGTCCCGCGCTCCACGTGGATCGCCGGCAGGCGGATGAGCTCGGAAAAGCCGCCCGGATCGAAATGGGTGGCGCGCAGGGTCTCGCAGACGCTTTCCCGGCCCGTGAGGCAGTAGCGGCAGGTCCCGCAGGGAACGTGGTGCGTGGCGACGATGCGGTCCCCGGCCCGGAACCGGGAGACGCCCGGCCCCGTTTCCGCGACGACTCCCGCCACTTCGTGACCGAGGACGCAGGGGGCCTTGCGGATCCGGTACCATTCCATCACGTCCGAGCCACAGATCCCGCTCGCCTCGACCTTCATCAGGATCTCGCCCGGACCGGGAACGGGCCGGGAGCGCTCCTCGAGGCGCACGTCCCGGTTGCTGTAATAAACCGCGACGCGCACCCCTCAGCGCTCCTTCGCCTGGCGGTAGATCCCGGTCGCCTCCTCCACGGAGGCGTTCTCATGGACGACGGCGCGGACCGCCCGGATCATCCCCACGGGGCAGTCGGACTGGAAGATGTTCCGTCCCATGTCGACTCCCTTCGCCCCGGCGCGGATCGCGTTGAAGGCGAGCGCCACGGCGTCGCGCTCCGGGATTTTCTTGCCGCCGGCGATGACGAGCGGCACCGGCGTGCTGCGGACGACCTCCTCGAACCCTTCGCAGTAATAGGTCTTGACCATGTGGGCCCCCAGCTCCGCGCCGATCCGGCAGGCGAGCCCCAGGTAGCGCGCGTCGCGGGTCATCTCCTTCCCCACGGCCGTCACCGCGAGCACCGGGATCCCGTGCCTCTCCCCCTCGTCGACGAGGCGCGCCAGGTTCAGCAGCGATTCGCGCTCCCCCTCCGCACCGACGAAGATCGACAGGGTCACGGCGCTGGCGTTCAGGCGGATCGCGTCCTCCATCGCCACGGTGAGGCCTTCGTTCGAGAGCTCCTTCAGGACGCTCGTCCCGCCCGAGACGCGGAGCACGATCGGGACGCTGGCCTGCGGGGGGACGCTGGTCCGCAGGACACCGCGCGTCAGCATCAGCGAATCGGCGTGAGGCAGCAGAGGCTCCAGGGTCTTGCGCGGCTCCTCGAGCCCCGAAGTCGGGCCCAGAAAGTAGCCGTGATCCACGGCCAGCATGACGGTGCGTCCGGTGGCCGGCTGCAGAATCCGGCTCATGCGGTTAGCCAGTCCCCAATCCATGGTTTGCGACTCCTTTCCATCCGAGCCGGCATGGCTCAACGCGGCCCGCGCGGCCGGCGGCTCAGCGAAGCGCCTGGTTGAGGGTCGACGAATCATCCAACAGCAGCCACTCCACGATCGAAAGAGGCAGACTTCCGTTCTTCAGCAGATCGTCGTGGAACCTCCCCAGGCGGAAATCGGCCTCGGCACGATCGCGATAGCGGCCCAGCAAGCGCAGGATCTGCCACTTCCCGACGATGTAGGTGATCTTCTGGGTCGGATCGGAGGCGGCGCCGGCGGCCTCGCCTTCGGCCGCCTCCCGATCGAGCCCCCCGGCCTCCATGAAGTAGCGGACCGCCTGGTCGAACGTCCAGCGGCCGGTGTGGAGGTTCACGTCCACGCCGATGCGCGCGGCGCGGTACCGGGAGAGCCGCAGCACCTGCCCGTAGGCGGCGGAATTCTCCGGGTAGAGGCCGGAGCGCATCAGCATCTCCTCGGTGTACAGCGCCCATCCCTCGACGAACACGCCGTCCTGATGCTCCCGGCGGATCTCGTTGGTCAGGTGGTTGGCGATCGATATCTGCAGGAAGTGCCCCGGGATCCCCTCGTGCCCCAGGATGGGCCGCGGATCCTCGATGGCGGCCCGGATGTAGAAGTTCGAGCTGTGGGGATCGTAGGTGGGAATGAAGTAGAAGCCGCCGCTGTCCCGATCGTAGAGTCCCGGGGCGTTCATGAACCCGCCGGGGCTGGTGGGCTTGAAGGCTTCCGGCAGCTGGCGGATTCGGAACGCGCCGAGATAGTCGGGCAGCGACAGCAGGCCCTTGGCGCGGAGGAACTCGATCAGCTCCTGCTGCCGTCCTTCGTAGGCCCGCAGGAAGGCCTCTTGATCCCGGGGAATGCTCGCGCTGCGGCGTGGATCCGGCGAGGCGAGCGAGGGGTCGGGAAGCAGCGACTCCAGCGCCCGGTAGCGCGCCAGCTCCACCTCGCCGAGCATCGCCACCTGCCCGGCATCGAGGGGCAGCAGGTAGACGCGCTTGAGCAGCTCGTTGTAGTTCTTCTCTCCCATCGGCGTGAAAGCCACCATCCCGGGAAGGCGTTGCTCCAGATGATCCGCGAAGCCGTGGACGGCCCGGAGCGCCGCGTCGCGCGCCGCGACGAGCTCCTTTCTCTCGGCGCCGGGGAGGCCGGCCGCCAGCGTCATCAGGCTGTCGTTGAACAGGCCGTCGATCGAGCGCGCCGCGCCGATCGCCAGCTCGGCATAGAGCCTCACGGGGCGCACGAGGTTCTTCTTGCCCTGATCGAGAAGCCCGGGCATCTTCCGCAGCCTCGCCGCGGCGGCAAGGGCGCGGCGGCGGGGAGTGTCGTAATCCTTCTTCAGGAGGGAGAAAATCCCGTTGCTGCACTCATTGACGTAGAGCTGGGGGTCGCTCCCCTCCGGACGCATCACCCGGCCGAAGAAAGAGGCGCGCTCCAGATCGGAGCGCAGGAGCAGGAAATCGACACGATCGTCGCGGCTCCAGGTCTGGGCCGGCATCGCCCGGATCTCGGAGAGGAGCTGCTCGACCTTCGCGCGGCGTGCCGCGACCGCGGCGCCCGAGAAATCGGTCAAGCGATCGTCCCAGCGGTGGAGCCCTTGATCGCTGGTGGCGACCGGGTTCTGCTCGTTGCGCCAGAGGAAATAGTCGTGGGCGAGCGATCGGAGCCGCTTGGGCGAGTCTTTCTCCTCAATCTCGCGCGCCAGCGCCGTCCCGGGCAGGAGGCCCAGCAGGGAGATCAGAGCCCAGGCGGGGATCAGATCGCCTTCCAGCATTCCCTCTCTCCCTTGACAACCGCTGCGCTGCGGAGCGCCGCGGCCGGCCGGAGCGCGCCGCGCCGCATGGCCGGATGGTCCAGTCCGATTACCGGGGCTTCCCGCTCCAGCTCGAGCGCCGCGTCGCCGGCGCGACGTCAGGCGAAGACGGGCGCCGCCAGGGTCCGGAGGATGGCGGCGGAGGAATCCTCCACCTCGGCATGAAGCGAATTCCCGGAGGCGTCCATGGTGACGATCGCCGGAAAATCCTTCACCCGGAGGTGCCACATCGCCTCCGGAATTCCCAGATCCAGGAGGTCCACCCCCTCCACCTTCTCGATGCAGCGGGCGTAGTACTGCGCCGCTCCGCCGATGGCGTTGAGGTAGACGGCGCCGTGCTCCTTCAAGGCCTTCAGCGTCCTAGGGCCCATGCCCCCCTTTCCCATGACGGCCCGCAGGCCGAAGCGCGCGATCACGTCGGCCTCGTACTGCTCCTCGCGGATGCTGGTGGTGGGCCCGGCGGCCGTGACGCGCCATCCGCCGGCGTCCTTCAAGGCGACCGGCCCGCAGTGATACAGAATCTGACCGCGGAGATCGACGGGCGGATCGTGCGCCGTGAGGTGATGATGAACGGCGTCGCGCCCCGTGTACAGCAGTCCGCTGATCCGCACCGCGTCCCCCACGCGGAGATCGCGCGCCTGCGCTTCGGTCAGCGGCGGCTCCAGGACCTTCTCCTTCCCCGTCCGGACCGGCCCGGCCGCTTTCCCGCCGCCGGCGGGGGCCGCGAGAGGCTCCTCGGCCTTGTAAAGCCACCTCTTGATCGCGCCGCTCGCGGCGTCCAGCACGACCCCCAGGCGCCGGAAGGCCCAGCAGTCGTAGGCGACCGAAACAAAGAACGAGGCTGGGAGCCGGTTGATCACGCCGATCTTGCAGCCGATCAGAGTCGTCGCCCCTCCGAAGCCCATCGTGCCGATTCCGAGAGCATTGGCCGTCTTGACGGTGTAATCCTCCAGCTCCGCGAGCCTCGGATCGGGATTCGAGTCGTCCAGGAGTCTGAAGAGCTGGAGCTTGGCGTGCTCGTAGCCGCTGGCGCGATCGCCGCCCACGCAAACGCCGAGGGCCCCCGCGCTGCATCCGTGCCCCTGGGCCTGCCAGACGGCGTGCAAGAGACATTTCCGGACGCCGTCGAGGTCGCGATCGGCGCGCCCGAGATGCGGAATCTCGGCCGGCAGCGAATACTGGATGTTCTTGTTCTCGCAGCCTCCCCCTTTCAGCAACAGCTTGACTTCGATCTCTCCCCGATTCTCCCACGGGTGGAAGTGGATGCTGGGAGTGCCCGGGCCCAGATTGTCGCCGCTGTTCTTCCCGGTCAGCGAGTCGACCGAGTTCGGGCGGAGCTTGCCGCGGCGCGTGGCTTCGACGAGCGCGGCGCGGATCGCCTCCTCGATCCGGATCGCGTCGACTCCCGACGGACTCCGGATGATGAAGGTCGGCCATCCCGTGTCCTGGCAGAGCGGCCCTTCGCAGCCCGCCGCCATGCCGATGTTGGAGGAGATGATGTCCAGGGCCTGGGCCGAGCGGCTTTCCTCGTCTTCCGATTCCACCGCCCGGGCGATGGCGCGGCGCACGTCGGGGGGAAGCCGGGTGGAGGTTTCCGTCACCAGGGCGAGCAGGCTTGCCGTGAGCTGCTCCATGTCTCGGTCCTTTCTCACATCCGCGCGCCGCTCTTGGCCTGGTCGAGAGCCTGCTGGAGCTGCGGAAGTCCTTGGAAGCCGGGATTCAGCGCGCGCACCTTCGCGAACGCCTCTTCCGCCGTCTTCGTGTCGTTCTTGTCGAAGAGGGAGACGATTCCGAGGTTCAGCCAGGACTGCCAGTGATTCGGATCGATCGCGATCGACTCCCGGAACCGGCGGAGAGCCTCATCGGCCTGGCCGAGGCGCTGGAAGCAGATGCCCAGGTCGGTGCTGATGTTCGGGTTCTTCGGATCGCTCGCCAGCGATTGGGTATAGAAGTCGCGCGCCTTGTCGAACATCTCGGCATCGTAGTAGAGATCGCCCATCCGGCCGAGGACCGCGGCGTCCTTGGGATTGGACTCCAGGGCCTTCTTCAGCGCGGCCATTTCCCGCTGAACCCTCTGCATCGTCTGCTCGGCGGACTGGCCCCCGCCCCCCGCGGGGGGCGGCCCGGCCGCCTCGGCCGCGCCCGCCGAGCCGCTCGGATCCGAAGGGTTGGTTGGAGCGGCCATCCCCTCGGAGAATCCCGCCGGCGCCGGGGACTTGAGGAATTGGTGCGCGAAGAGGGTTCCCATGATGAAGCCGAAGAGAATCCCTCCGAGCAGGAAGCTGGCGTTCTCGCGCTTCATTCGAGCGATTTCCCCGAGAAATCGGGCCGGCGGGCCGGCGTGAGTCCTACGTGTCGCGAAGGGCTGGAAAATAACACGCCGCATCCGGCAAGTCAAGGCTGGGCAGCGTGTTGCGGGCCGCAAGGGGGTGTGCTATAGAGAGTCCGTGCTGATTCTCCCGACGCCCGCGAGCCGGATCGGACTGTGGATCATCCTGCTCCTCGCCCTGGTGGCCGCGGCTGCCCCGTTCCTTTCCCGGCACGTCATCGGTTGCGGTCCCTACGATCCCGTCGTTCCGGCGGGCCTAGTGCCGCCCACCCCTCCCGACGGGAGGCACCTGCTCGGCACCGACGCGCTGGGGCGCGATCTTCTGGCCCGGATCGTCCATGGGGCCAGGATCTCGCTGACGGTGGGGATACTCTCGGAAGCGGTGGCGCTGCTCCTCGGCCTGGCGATCGGATCGGCCGCCGGGTATTTCGGCGGCAAGGTGGATGGCGCGCTGATGCGGCTCGCCGACGTCTTCTTGTCCCTTCCCGCGCCCCTAGTGGCCCTGGCGGTCATCGCCGCCTTCCCCGACCCCGAGACCCTTCCGGGCCTGCGCTCCCTGCCCTCGCCGAGCCTCGTCCTGGTCTTCCTGGTTCTCGGCCTCATCGGGTGGGCGGGCATCGCCCGGCTGGTGCGCGCCCAAATCCTGGTCGTGCGGGAGATGGAATATAGCTCGGCGGCGAAGGCCCTCGGCTCGGGCGATCTCCGGGTCGTGCTGCGTCATCTCCTTCCCAACGCTCTGTCGCCCGTCGTCGTCGCCGCAACACTCGGAATCGCCGGGAACATCCTGGCCGAGTCCTGGCTGTCGTTCCTGGGACTCGGCGCCAGGCCGCCGCTGCCATCTTGGGGAACGATGATCACCGAAGGGCAGAGCTATCTCACGACTCGCCCATGGGTATGCGTCTATCCGGGGCTGGCGCTGCTGGTCACCGTGCTCGCATTCAACCTCCTGGGGGATGGACTCCGCGAAGCACTCGACCCCCGGGGGAGAGCTCCTCTCCGCTGACCCGCCCGAACCCGGGCCAACTTTCGAGGGCTGGACGCCGATGACACCACGATGGATCGTCCGCACCGGATCCCGGTCCGCCGCCCCGGCGCTGCTTCTCGGGGCGATGCTGCTGTCGCTGTGCTCCTGGGCGGGCTGTTCGGTGGCCGAGCCGACCCGGCCGCGGCCGGAGCAGGTCCTGCGCGTCCGGATGCGCGAGGATCCTCCCGACACCGATCCGGCCCAGTCATCCGACTCGCTGTCGGATCGCCTCAACCTCGAGGTCCATGACGGGCTGGTCGACTTCGAGCCTCTGACCCTGGAGATCATCTCCGCCGTGGCCGAAGCCTGGGAGGTCACGGCGGACGGGCGGCGCTACACGTTCCACCTCCGGCCCGGAGTCCGGTTCCAGAACGGCCGCGCCCTCACGTCCGACGACGTCCTTTACTCCTTCCGGCGGATCCTCGATCCGAAGGTCCATTCGCAGCGCAGCGAGATTCTCTCCGGCGTGCAGGGGGCGAAGGAGTTCCTCGCGGGAAAGAGCTCGCGGTTGGAGGGGCTCGAGGCCGTGGATCCGCTCACCGTCCGGATCACCCTGACGCATCCGATTCCCTACTTCCTGCAGCTGCTGGCCACGCCCGCCGCCGCGATCGTGCCGCGGGAGGTGTACGACGACCCGCGCAAGGGGTTCCTCGAGCACCCGGTCGGCTGCGGCCCGTTCAAGGTCGCCCGGTGGGAGCGCTCCAACTACCTCGAGCTCGCCGCTTTCGGAGACTACTACCGCGGGCGCCCGAAGCTGGACCGGGTGGTGATCCGCTTCATCGAGAACCCGGCCAGCGCCATGGAAGAATACAAGGCTGGAGGGCTGGAATGGATGGACGAGATGGCGGGAAGCGAGACGGAAATCGCCCGGAGCCTGCCGCAGGACTACCGGAAGGGGCCGTACCTGGCGACCTATTACTACGGAATGAACCTGGCGCGCGCCCCTTTCCGCGGCAACGTCAACCTCCGTAAAGCGTTCAACTACGCGGTGAACCGCGCGGCGATCTGCACGCAGCTGTTCGAAGGCACCCATACCGTCGCCCACGGAATTCTCCCGCCCGGAACGCCGGGATTCAACCCCGACCTCAGGGGCTTCGAATACGATCCGGAGAAGGCGCGAGAGTATCTGGCCAAGGCGGGATACCCCGGCGGCAAGGGGCTGTCGCCGATCGATCTCTGGGTCAACAACAACGAGAAAATGCTTCAGGTCGCCCAAAAGGTCCAGGCCGACCTCAAGGCGGTGGATGTGCCGGTCCGGATCCAGGCGGTCGACTTCGCCCATTTCCTCCAGGCGGTCCGGGGAACTCCGGAGACGCCGGGCGAGGCGCTCTTCTACAAGTTCGGCTGGCAGGCCGATTATCCCGATCCCGACGCGTTTCTCTATTGGCTCCTCCATTCCCGCAACGCCGGTCCGGCGGGGAACATGGCCCGCTATTCGAACCCGAAGGTGGACGAGCTGCTGGATCGCGCCCGCGGCCTGCTCCGGATGGAGGAGAGGATCCCCCTCTACCGCGAGGCCGAGCGGATCGCCGTGGAGGAGGACGCCGCCTGGCTCTTCGTGTCGAATTACACCGAGCGGTTCCTGGTGAAACCTTACGTCAAGGGCGTGGTCCTCTCCCCCCTCGGCATGAGCCGGACCCCGTTCGACCGGATGTGGCTCGAAGGATCCCCTGCGTCGGAGCGCCGGTGATCTCGTACGTCCTGCGGCGGTTGCTGAGCCTGCTCCCCGTCCTATGGGCCGTGGTCACGATCATCTGGGTTTGCGTCTTCCTCCTGCCCGGCGATCCGGCGAGTCTCCTGGCGGGCGGGCAGCGCTCCGACCCGCGCGTGATCGCCCGGATCCGCTCGGAATGGGGGCTGGACGATCCGGCGGGAAAGCAGTACCTGCGATACCTGGCCCGCCTGGCGCGCGGCGATCTCGGGACTTCGTACCTCCAGGGCCGGCCCGTCGCCCGCGTGATCGGAGAGGCTTTCCCCCCGACCGCCTTCCTCGCCGTGTCGGCGATGCTCCTGGCATCCCTCGGGGGGATCGGCCTCGGGCTCCTCTCCGCCGCCCACGCGCGGCGCTGGCTGGATGACCTGCTGACCTTTCTCTCGCTCGTGTTCGTCTCGCTTCCCGCCTTCTGGCTGGGACTGATGCTCATCCTTCTGTTCGCCTCGCGCCTGGGGTGGCTGCCGGTCCTCGGCTACGGGATGGAGGGGTTGCGGATCCCGGGGACGGGAATCCGCCTCCCCGAGCTGAGGCACCTGGTCCTTCCCGCGTTCACCCTCGGCCTGATCTCCATGGGAACGGTCGCCCGGATCACGCGGGCCGCCCTGCTGGACGTCCTCGGCAGCGACTTCATCCGCAGCTCCGCCGCCCGGGGGAGCGCCCCCACCGTCCTCTACCTGCGTCATGCGCTGCGCAACGCCCTGATCCCCGTCGTGACGGTCATCGGAATCGATTTCGCCGCGCTGCTCGGCGGGGCGGTCGCCACCGAGTTCGTCTTCGCGTGGCCCGGCCTCGGGAAGGCCATCGTCCGGGGCATCGCCGATCGGGACCTCCCCCTCGTGGAAGGCGGGGTCCTCTGCCTGAGCCTCGCGTTCATCCTCGTGAACCTGGCGGTCGATCTCTGCTATCTGGCCGTGGATCCGCGGGTCCGGCTCCGAAACTCCTGATAGAATAAGGTCATGCACCGAAATCTCTACGGCAGCAGCCGGGAGGATCTCCGGGAGATCCTCTCGCCTCTCTCCGACAAGCCCTTTCATGCCGGGCAGATCTACCGCTGGATGCACGCGCGCGGCGAGCGCGATTTCGCCCGCATGAGCAATCTTCCACGCTCCCTGCGCGCGGGGCTCTCGGAGCGTTATCGCGTCGGGCTGCCGGAGGTGGAGCAGCGCCTCCGATCCTCCGACGGGACGATCAAGTACCTTCTGCGGCTGGACGACGGCAAGGCCGTGGAGTCGGTATACATCCCGGAGCGTGAGCGCCTCACCTTCTGCATCTCCTCCCAGATCGGCTGCCCCCTGGCGTGCACTTTCTGCCTGACCGGAAGGATGGGGCTCGTGCGCCAGCTCTCCGCCGGAGAGATCGCGGGACAGGTTGCCGTGCTCGCCGGCGATCACCGCCTCGCCGCCAACGACTACAACCTGGTCTTCATGGGGATGGGGGAGCCGCTCAACAATTATGAGAACGTCCTGGCGGCGTTCCGCCTCCTGACGGATCCGGAGGGGTTCGGCATCGCGCCGAGGCACGTCACCCTTTCCACCGCGGGAGTCCTGCCGGGACTGCGGCGGCTGGCGGGGGAGAGCCCGCGGCCCCGGATCGCCGTGTCGCTGTCGGCCACGACCGACGCGCTTCGGAACGAGCTGATGCCGATCAACAAGGCCTATCCTCTCGCCGCGCTCTTCGAGGCGCTGCGGGCCATCCCGCTCGCGCCGCGCGAGCGGATCACACTCGAATACGTCCTGCTGCAGGGGATCAACGATTCCCTCGCCGACGCCCTTCGCCTGGCCGCGCTCGCCGGCCAGCTGCCGGTCAAGATCAATCTGATCCCCTACAACGAGGCGTCGGTCGACGGATACGCCGCTTCGGCGCCGCCGGCGGCCCGGGCGTTCCGCGACCTGCTCATGAGCCGCGGACTGCGCGCCTCGATCCGCCGGCGCCGGGGCGCCGACGTCTCCGCCGCCTGCGGACAGCTGGCGATCCTCGACGCGAACACTCTCCAACGTCCCGTCCGGGCATTCGAGGAGCTGCGATGATCGATCTGACGGGGAAGAAGGCAGTCGTGACCGGGGGCTCCCGCGGCATCGGGCGGGCCGCCTGCCGGCTGCTGGCGCGCGCGGGAGCCGACGTGACGCTCGGATATCGCCGGGACGGCGAAGCGGCCGCCGGCGCGGCGGCGGAGATCCGGAAGATGGGAAGAGCGGCGCTGGCCGTCGCCGGCGATCTCTCCCGGCCGAAGGACGCCGAGACGCTCATCGGGGCCGCGCTGGAAGCCATGGGCCGCGTCGACATCCTGGTCAACAACCATGGGATCTGGAAGGACGGGCCGATCGACTCCATGACCGAGGAGGACTGGGACGAGACGCTCGAAGTCAACCTGAAGGGGATCTTCCTTTGCACGCGCGCCGTCCTGCCCGCGATGTTCCGCCAGGGCTCGGGCCGGATCATCAACATCGCCTCCACGGCCGGGCAGCGCGGCGAGGCGGGACATTCCCATTACGCCGCTTCGAAAGGGGGCGTCATCTCCTTCACCAAAAGCCTCGGCCCGGAGCTGTGCGGGCGCGGCATCTTGGTGAATTGCGTGGCCCCGGGCTGGGTCGACACCGACATGAGCGCCGCGGCGCTGGCAGGTCCCGAACGGGAGAAGATCCTCGCCACGATCCCGATGCGCCGGGCCGGCAGCGCCGAGGAGATCGCCGGCGGGATTCTCTTCTTCGCCTCCGATCTCTCGACCTATTGCTGCGGCGAGGTCCTGAACATCAACGGCGCTTCGGTGCTGTGCGGTTGACAAAAGAGCCCTGTTTCAGGCATAAATTCCCCCACACACCGGCGGCATCGGATGGATGCCCCTCCCGGGGCCCGCGGCCGCTTTGAGGAGAACGAAGCAATGGCTTACGTCATCACCGAGAAATGCCTGGGAGAGCGTTACGCCACCTGCGTGGCGGTCTGCCCGGTCGACTGCATCTATCCCGGGGACTATCAGGGACAGGAATTCATGGTGATCGATCCGGTCGTGTGCATCGACTGCGGCGCTTGCCTTCCCGAGTGCCCCATTGAGGCGATCGTCGAAACCCCCGAGGAGGATCCCGAGTACGCGAAGATCAACGCCGACCTTTCCCCGCAGTGCAAGGGGAACTCTCCGGTGACGCCGCGTCCCTCCAACGACCCGCCGCGCAAGCCGACCAACAAGCTGGCGTAGTCCTCTCACCGACCCAGGCCCTTCCGGCAATCCGGAAGGGCCTTTTCATTCCCAGGAACGTCCGTGGACGAGCCGGATCAGCTCCGGAACGCTCGCGGCCCGCACGAAGGCCGCGATCATGGCCACCCCGATGAGGGGCAGCCCCCGCAGCTGCCTTAGGTTATCGGGGCCGATCCCCCCGATGGCGTAGACGGGAATCCGCACCCTCCGGAGGACCGCCTCCAGCCCGGCGATCCCCACGGGCGGGCCGAACTCCGCTTTCGACGGGGTCGGGAAGACGGGACCGAAGAAGAGGTAATCCGCCCCCTCCTCTTGGGCTTCCATCGCTTCCTCCAGGGTATGGGCGGAAGCTCCCAGGACGAGGTCCTCCCCGCCCCATCGTCGCACGGCCCCCAGGGGAAGCCCCGACCTCCCGAGATGCAGGCCCGGGGCCGAGGCGGCGAGAGCGACATCCAGCCGGTCATTCACGAAGACGGTGGCCCGGGTGTCGCGGGCCGCCTCCATGGCGTCCCGCGCCAGGTGAAGCAGCGCCCGGCCGCCCAGGTCCTTCTCGCGGACTTGAATCCTGTCCACGCCCGCGGCCGCCGCCTCCCGGACGAGGCGAGGCAGGAAGCTCTCCGAGGCAAGGCGCCGGTCGGTGACCAGATAGGCTTCCACGCGCGGGCTCGCTAACGTCGTTCCATCCGGATGAATCCCACCGAATCGATCACGCCCACGAGAAGGTGCAGCAGGCCGACGCCCGAGACGGCGCCGCGGGTGAAGGGGCTCAGGCAGAGGGCGCGGACGGCGGGGAGCTTCGCCACGAAGTAGTTCCCCTCCCAAAGGGAGGACCAGGGAACGAGGAGGAGGAAGAGGCCCGCTTCGAAAAGATAGAAGAGATAGACGAGCGCGCCGATTCGCTCCTTCATCCCCGCCCGCCTCAGTCCGACGGCGGCGGGGCGAAGTTCCGGATCTTCTGGGCGAGATCGAGCAGGCGGCGATTGACCCGGAAGTTGACCGATTCCTCCGGATAGCCCCCGCCGGGCAGCGGCTCCCCCGCCTGGACTCCGCTGAGAAGGGTGATCCCCTCGTCGACGTTGCGGTGGGCGTAGATGTGGAACTTCCCCTCCTCCACCGCCTTCGTGACGTCGTGCCGGAGCATGAGGTCCGGGACGTTGCGGTCGGGAATCAGGACGCCTTGAGTTCCGCTGATACCGCGCGCCCGGCAGGCGTCGAAGAACCCCTCCACTTTTTCGTTGACGCCGCCGATGGGCTGGATCTCCCCCGCCTGGTTGATCGAGCCGGTGACCGCGAGGTCCTGGCGGATCGGCAGCTGGGCGAGAGCCGAGAGGATCGCGTAGGCCTCGGCAGAGGAGGCCGAATCGCCGTCGACGCCCGAGTAATTCTGCTCGAAGGCGAGCGAGGCGGTCATCGTGAGCGGCTTGTCCTGGGCGTATTTTCGGCGCAGGTAGCCCGACAGGATGAGAACCCCCTTGTCGTGGGTGGCCCCCGAGAGCCGGGCCTCCCTCTCGATGTTGACGACCCCCGACCGGCCCATCGCCACGGTGGCGCTGACGCGCGCCGGGATGCCGAACGTGTGGTCCCCCAGGTCGTACAGGGCGAGAGCGTTGACCTGGCCGATTTTCTTTCCGGAGACGTCGAGCAGGATCGTCCCCTGCGCGATGCGCTCCTGGATCCGGTTCTCGATCAGGTTGGTGCGATAGACCTGGTGCTCGAGGGCCTGGGCTACGTGGCGGCGCTCCACGAGCTTCTTTCCCTCCTGCACGGCCCAGAAGGAGGACTCGCGAACGAGATCGGCCAGGTCGTCGAAGCGGGTGGAGATCTTCCCCGTCCGCCCCGACATCCGCATGGCCGTCTCGATGATCTCCTCGAGCGCCTCCCGCTCGAACGGCAGGAGCCCGTCGTCATTGCACTTCTTCTTCACGTAGCAGATCACGTTCATCAGGTTCTCGTCGTTGAGCTCGATGGCGTTGTCGAACTCCGCCTTGACCTTGAAGACCTTGGCGAAGTCCTCGTCCCGCAGCAGGAGCAGGCGATAGATCGACTCCGTGCCGATCAGCACCACCTTCACGGACAGCGGAATCGGCTCCGGCTTCAAGGTCGTCGTCGGGCCCAGGATCCACTCCTGGCTCTGAATCTCCGTGACCTTGTTGCGGAGGTTCCGCTTGAGCGTATGGTAGACTCCGGGCTCCGCCAGGACATCCATCGCGTTGAGAACGAGGAACCCGCCGTTGGCGTGCAGGAGAGAGCCCGCCCGGATCTGGGTGAAGTTCGTGTGCTCCACGCCGCGGAGGTCGCGGAACCGCTCCACCATCCCGAAAAGGTTCTTGTAGCTGGGCGAGGTCTCGAAGATGACCGGGGATCCCTTCAACTCCGAGTTGTCGACGATGACGTTGACCTGGTATTCGAGGAATTCGTCCTTGCTCCGCTCGCCCGTCAGCTCCTGCAAGGGGCTGGGCGGCTCGGCGGGCGGCTCGCGGAAGCGATCGAGCTCCTCGAGGATCGACTCGGCCGCCTCGTCCAGGTATTCGGAGACGTTCTCCTCGGGAAAGTCCTTCCGCACCTCGTCCACCGTCTCCTTGATGAGGGGCATCGTCGCGTTTCGATCGAGACGGTCGATTTCCTCGCGAATCCGGCGCTCCACCTTGCGGACGTCCCGGGAGAGGTTCTCCATCTCGACCTGGAGGGTGCCGAGGGTCTCCCGGATCCTCTTGAGGTCCTCCGCCTTGAACTTCCCCGCCTCCACGAGGTTCTCGAGCTGATCGATTTCGATGGCGTTGCCGGCGACCAGGGGCATGAGAACGGGGCGGGGGATGGGGCCGGCCTGGACCTGGACCAGGGCGAAGCCGCTGCTCTCGACCTTCTTCTCGAACTGCTTGATGCGCTCCCGCTCCTCCTCCTTGAGCTTCTCGATCGTCTGCTTCCGGCGCTCGCGGTAATCGGGAGCTTCGAAGATCTGCGGGAGATTGCGCTTCAGGTTGACCACCACCTCTTCCATCGCGTCCCGGAAGGCGCAGCCGCGGCCCGCCGGGAAGACCAGCAGCCGCGGGCGATCCGGCTCCCGGAAGTTGTTGAGGTAGCAGAGATCCTCGGGGGGTTTCCCGCGCCCGCGGCGCTCCTCCAGCAGCCGCCGGACCGCGGTGGTGCGGCCGACCCCGACCTCCCCGGAGACGAAGATGTTGTATCCCGTCTCGCGAACCCCGAAGCCGAGCTTCAGGGAGGAAAGCGCCCGATCCTGCCCGATCAGGACCTGGCAGGGATCGACGTCGTCGGTCGTCTTGAACCCGAACCGCGAGAGATCGCAGCGCCAGCGCACCTCGTCGGAACCGAGCTCGTGCGGATCGCGCTCCTTGGCCATCAGGTCTCCTGCCGCATCATTCTCGAAAGAGCGCTGCGATGATAACATCCCCTTGAATTCCACTGCAAAAGTCGGGCACGCCGGTGGCGGCCCGGCGTTTGACACCCCGGCCTCACCTGCTAGAATGCGGCTTCCTTCTCGGTCCAAAGACGTGAGCCCACTGCGAATCGCGACCGTCTCCTATCTCAACGCGAAACCGCTGACGCGGGGCCTCCGGACGCGCGCGCTCGGAGGGGACTACGCCGTCACAGAGTCTTCCCCCGCTCTCTGCGCCCGCGACCTCGCTTCCGGCAAAGTCGACGTGGCGCTTATCCCGAGCATCGAGTACCAGCGGATCCAGGGCCTCCGCGTGCTTCCCGGGATGGCGATCGCCTCGCGGCGCCGGGCGCGCTCGGTTCTGCTCCTTTCCAAGGTCGCGGCCCCGGAGATCCGCCGCCTGGCCCTGGACGCCTCCTCCAGAACCTCGGCGGTCCTGGCGAGAATCTGGCTGGATCGCCGCGCCCGGAATCGCGTCGAATACCTCGAGGCGCCGCCGCGGCTGGGAGCAATGCTGGAGCGCTCGGACGCCGCCCTGCTCATCGGCGACGCCGCCTTGCAGGCCGACACCGCGGGGCTGCGGGTCTACGATCTCGCCGCGGAGTGGTTCGAGATGACGGGGCTCCCCTTCGTCTTCGCCTTCTGGGCGGTGCGGGCCGGGGTCCGCCTGCCGGAGGGAATCGAGCCGTTCACCGCGTCCCTGGCGCTCGGGCTGGGCTCGCTGTCCGCCATCATCGAAGAGGAAGCGGAGCGGCTGGAGCTGCCGCGGGACCTCCTGGAGAGCTACTTCCGCCAGAACATCCATTACGATCTGGGGGCGGAGGAGGCGCGCTCCTTCTGGCTCTTCAGCCGTCTGGCGCGCGAGGCGGGGGCGGTCGAATCGGTTCGCGAGCTCGCGTATCATGAGCCGGCCGCCGGGAGTCTCCGGCAGGCGGGGGAGAGCGGATGAGCGGGACCACGCCGCGAGCGAGAGCGATTCTGGAGCGGGCCGCCGACGGGGAGCGCCTGTCGACGGCGGAGGCACGGCAGCTTTTCGACGAGGCCAGCCTGATCGATTTGGGACTGGCCGCCGACGCGGCCCGGACGCGGCTGCATCCCGATCCGATTGTCACCTTCATCGTCGACCGGAACATCAACTACACGAACTTCTGCGTCACCAAATGCTCCTTCTGCGCCTTCTATCGCCTCCCCGGCGACACGGAGGAGGGATACCTGCACCCGAAGGAGACCCTTTACCGCAAGATCGAGGAGACGATCGACCTCGGCGGAACCGGCATCCTGATGCAGGGCGGCCATCACCCCACCCTGCCGCTCGAGTGGTACGAGGATCTCCTCGCCTCGTTCAAGGAGCGCTATCCGATCCACATCCATGCTTTCTCCCCGCCGGAGATCCAGCACATCGTCCACGTGAGCAAGCGGCCGCTTCCGGAGGTCCTGGAGCGCCTCAAGAAGGCGGGGCTCGATTCGATCCCGGGCGGCGGCGCCGAGATTCTGGTGGACCGCGTCCGGGAGAGGATCGCGCCGCTCAAGCTGAAGTCCGAGGACTGGATGGCGGTGATGGACTGCGCCCACCGGCTGGGAATTCCGTCGACGGTGACCATGATGTTCGGCCACGTCGAATCGCTGGACGATCGGGTGGAGCATCTCCGCCGGGTCCGGGAGCAGCAGGATCGGACCGGAGGATTCACCGCCTTCATCGCCTGGACCTATAAGCCCGGCAACACGGAGATGGGAGGACGCGAGACGACCTCGGCCGATTACCTCCGCACGCAGGCAATCTCCCGGTTGTTCGTGGACAACATCATGAACATCCAATCCTCCTGGGTGACCCAGGGGACGGAGATCGGCCAGATCGCCCTGCGGTACGGAGCGAACGACATGGGATCGGTGATGATCGAGGAGAACGTCGTCCGGTCGGCCGGAAACACCTATTCCACGTCCCGGGAGGAGCTGGAGCGGCTGATCGTCGAAGCCGGCTTCCATCCCCGCCAGCGGGACACGCTCTACCGCCTCGTCGACTCCCGCGCCTGGCCGCCGGAAGGAAGCGCGCAGCCGGCCGCCAACCGGCGGGAGCCCGTGTTCCGTCTGCCGCGGGGCGGGGCGGAGGCCTCCGCCTGAACCGCCGCGCGGCCGGGCGTTGACTTGCCGGGATCCGGGGCCTAGAATCGCGCCCAATGACACATTTCCTGCGCGATCTTCGGATCCGTACGAAACTCGCCATCATGGTGCTGACGATGATGGCGCTCACCCTGGGAATCCTGTTTCTCATCTACGACCATTACGAGAGGGTGCTGGTCGACCTGGTCCTGGATCAAACCGAGGACCTTTCCAAGGCGCTCGAGATCAGCGTCCAGCAGCTCACCTCGAAGGGTCAGAGCGATCAGCAGCTTCTCCAGGATTACACCGGCCGCCTCTCGGCGCTCGGGGTCACGGAGATCTCGATCCTCAGCAGCGAGAGACAGGTGGTGGCCTCCTCCAACCAGGCCCGGATCGGGACGCGGGTCCATGCCCCGCGGCGTGCCGCGGCCGGACCGCTCATCATCACCGGCACCATCGGCGAGGACGCCGAAGACGCGCAGAAGAAGATCTCCTACAACCTGGACATCCCCATCATCGTGGACGACCAGAAACGAGGCTACGTGCGGCTGCATATCATCCTGGACGACTTCGCGGCGCTTCTGCGCTCCATCTACCTCAAGCGAAGCCTGGCCACCTCCGGGGTCTTTCTGGCGGGCGTCGGAGCTTCGCTGGCACTCGCCTACCGGATGACTTCGCCGCTCAAGCACCTCGCCGCCGCCGCGGAGCGGGTCGCCGGCGGCGATCTGGAGGTCACCGTCCCGGTGGAGCGGGGAGACGAGATCGGCAGGCTTCAGGGGAATTTCCGGCACATGCTGGAGGCCCTGCGGGAGAATCGCCGGCTCGAATCGCGGCTTCGCCGGGCCGAGCGGGCCGGCGCCATGGGCCGCCTCGCTTCGGCCGTCGCTCATGAAATCCGCAATCCCCTGAACTACATCAGCCTGAGCATGGATCATCTGCGAGCCGCCTCGAGGCCCAGCGAGCCGGCGCGCGCGCAGAAATTCGACGAGAGCATGGAGCAAATCCGGCAGGAGCTCCGCCGGGTGAACGCCCTGGTCACGGAGTTCCTGAACTTCGGCCGGCCGCCGCGCCTGAGGCTTCAGCCGTGCCGCGTGGAGGAGGTCCTCCAGGAAGTCGTCCGCTTCACCGCGGAAGGGGCCGGGCAGCGCAACGTGGCGGTCCAGGTCCGCATCGCGCCGGGTTTCCCGGCTTTGCGGGCCGACGCCGAAGGCTTGAGGACCTGCTTCCTGAACCTGGTCACCAACGCCATTCAGGCGATGCCCCACGGCGGGACCCTGGAGCTGCGCGCCGAAACCGACGAACCGGGCCTGGTCCGATTCGAAGCGAAGGACACCGGCGTCGGGATCGCCGAGCGCGATCTGGAGCGCATCTTCGAGCCCTACTTCTCGACGAAGGAGGCGGGGGTCGGCCTGGGACTGGCCATCAGCCAGCGGATCGTCCAGGACCACGACGGCCGGATCGAGGTGTCGAGCCGTCCGGGCGAGGGGACGGAATTCCGGATCGTCCTGCCGGTGGATGGTCCGGCGGAGCTGCGGGAGGGGGCGCCCGCTCGGGCGTAAAGGAGAGTCATGAGTCGAGGCACGGTGCTGGTGGTGGACGACGAGCCCCGGCAGCTGGAGATCCTGCGGACCATTCTGATCGACGAGGGATACGAGGCCGAAACCTGTCTCACCGGCGAGGAAGCGGTCCGTATCCTCCGGACCTCGCCGCCGCAGGTCCTGCTGACCGATCTGAAGATGCCGGGAATGGACGGAATCGCCCTCTTGGAGGAGGCGCAACGGGAGGCGCCCGGCTGCTCCTCCATCGTCATGACGGCCCATGGGGCGGTCGACACCGCCGTCGAGGCGATGAAGAAAGGGGCTTTCGACTACCTGACGAAGCCGCTCGAAGCCGACCGCCTCCTTCTGGTGCTCGAGAGGGCCATGGAGACGGTGCTGTTGCGAGGCGAGAACCGGAGCCTCCGGGCTCAGCTCCGGGATCGGTTCCGGCTGGAGAACATCGTCGGCCAGCACGGCTCGATGCAGGAGGTGTTCCGGCTCGTCCAGAAAGTGGCCCCGTCGCCCGCCACGGTGATCATCTACGGCGAGAGCGGCACCGGCAAGGAGCTGATCGCCAGGGCCCTGCACTACAATTCTCCGCGCGCTTCCCGCCCGTTCCTCGCGGTGAACTGCTCCGCCATCCCCGAGCCCCTGCTCGAATCGGAGCTCTTCGGCCATGAAAAGGGCTCGTTCACGGGAGCGGTCGCCCGCAAGCTGGGACTGTTCGAGCAGGCCCATACCGGCACGCTCCTTCTGGACGAGGTGGGCGAGCTCCCGTCTTCCATGCAGGCCAAGATCCTGCGGGTCCTGCAGGAAAAGGAGATCCGCCGCGTGGGCGGCGCCTCGACGATTCCGGTGGATGTCCGGATCGTCGCGGCGACGAACCGCAACCTGGGGCGCGAGATGAAGGAGGGCCGATTCCGGGAGGACCTCTATTACCGTCTCAACGTCCTGCCGATCTTTCTGCCGCCGCTCCGCGAGCGGGCCACCGACATCCCCGGACTCGCCGAGCACTTTCTCGCGCGTTACGCGCGCGAATCGGGGAAAAAGGCGCCGCGGCTGCCCGCCGAGACACTTTCCATGCTGATGCGTTATCGATGGCCGGGGAACGTCCGCGAGCTGGAGTCGGCCCTGGAGCGCGCCGTCCTCCTGGCGGAGGCGGACGAGATCTCCCCCGATCTCCTGCCGCCGGAGGTCCGGGAGAACCTTTCCGCCTCGTTCCCGGCTCTCGGGATCGATCTTCCCGACGAAGGGATCTCTCTCGAGTCGCTGGAGCGCGAACTGCTGGAGAAGGCGGTGAGAAAGGCGGGCGGCACGCTCACGCGGGCGGCCCGACTGCTCGGCATATCATACCGGACGCTGCAGTACCGGCTCGAGAAGTTCGGCATCTCGCGCGACGTCGCCGCACCATTTGGGGAGGCGGGTGAACCAAATGGTGCACCTCCCGCGAAACCGGAGTCCTAGGCTCTTCCTCCCTGGCGCAAGAAAAGCCTTCATCGGCCGCCCGTTAGACCCCGATTGAGGGATTCCTCCGCGCTGGCACAATGGTTGCTGAGTGCTTCCGGCAGGAGGTGTTACCCCATGAAGAAGTCGTTGATGGTTCTGTTCGTCGCGCTGTTCGTCCTGTCCTGCGTTTCGGTGTTCGCCGGCGAGGCCCGCAAGGCCTCTTCCGGAAAGGCCCGCTCCAGCCACGTGATGGGCGAGGTGGTCTCCGTCGATTCCGCCACCAGCACCTTCGTGGTCCGCGAGACCCTGAAGGACAAGAGCACCAAGGAGATCACGATCACGACGGAGCCCGGAACCAAGATCCAGCAGGCCGGCAAGATGGTCACTTTGACCGACCTGGCCGCCGGAGACACCGTGACCGTGTCCTACAATCCCAGCGCCGATGGGAAGAACATGGCGCGCACGGTGTCGATTTCCAAGCCGAAGACGGCCGAGCCCCCGAGCAAGAGCTAGTCGGACTTCTCGCATTCCGCCGGAGGCGCCCGTCCGAGCCGGGCCCTCCGGCGTTGCCGCCCTGCTCCCCCCTTGTCCCGCCGCCTCTGATAAGATTCGCGCATGGCCGTGCCTCTTCTCGATCTGAAGGCGCAGTACCCCCCTCTCCAGGGCGCGATCCGCGCCGCGCTCGATCGGGTGCTCGACTCGCAGCAGTTCATTTTGGGAGAAGAGGTCGCCGCCTTCGAGCGCGAGATCGGCGGCTGGCTGGACGGTGGGGAGGCGATCGGCGTGGCCTCGGGCACCGACGCGCTCCTGCTCGCCTTGATGGCCCTGGAGATCGGCGAGGGGGACGAGGTCGTCACGACCCCTTATTCCTTTTTCGCCACTGCCGGAGCGATTCACCGGGTCGGAGCCCGCCCCGTCTTCGCCGACATCGATCCGCGGACCTTCCTCATGCGCCCGGAGCTGGCGGCTCGGGCGATCACCCGGCGCACCCGGGCCCTTCTTCCCGTCCACCTCTTCGGACAGATGGTAGAGATGGAGCCGCTGCTCGAGATCGCCCGCGCGCGAAACCTCAGCGTGATTGAGGATGCGGCGCAGGCGATCGGCGCGACCACCGGATTCGAGGGGAAGACCGGGCAGGCCGGAACGCTGGGAACGATCGGCTGTTTTTCCTTCTTCCCTTCCAAGAACCTGGGAGGCGCGGGCGACGGAGGGCTGGTCGTGACGCGGGACGCGGGACTGGCCGACCGGATCCGCTCGCTCCGGCGGCACGGCGAGGAGGCTGCCTACGTCCATACCCGGGTGGGGCTGAACAGCCGGCTCGACGCCCTCCAGGCGGCCGTTCTGCGCGTCAAGCTCCCCCACCTCGACCGATGGAGCGCCGCCCGGGCCGCGAACGCCCAGCGCTACGGGCGTCTTTTCTCAGGCGCCGGCCTCGCGGGGCCCGACTCGCCGCTGATCCTGCCCGAGACGCGCCCCGGAGCGCGGCACATCTTCCACCAGTACGTCGTCCGGGCGCGGCGGCGAGATGACCTGCTCTCGCACCTCCGCGCCGCTTCGATCGGCTGCGCCGTCTACTATCCTATTCCCCTCCACCTGCAGCGCTGCTTCGCCGGGCTGCATCACCACCCGGGCGATTTTCCGGTCGCTGAAAGCGCCTCGGCCTCGAGCCTTGCCCTTCCCATCTACCCCGAGCTGACGGCGGCGATGCAGGAGGAGGTCGTCGGCGTCATCCGGGAGTTCTATTCCTCGGAATGAATGAGGCGGAAATCGGGAGAGCGCCGGAACGGCCGCCGAGGTTGAGGGGATTTCCGAGACGCCGCCCTAGACCGCCTGGCTGACGCTGCTGAAGGTGAACTCGCGCGATCGGAGGGCGGGCATGGCCATGGGGATCGGACCGCCGGCCACCTGGCGGGGCGCGGAGATCATCTCCACGTTCTTCAGCACCGTGATCGGGCTCTCGTTGAACCGGAAATTCCTCACGGCATGGGCGATCTTGCCGTGCTCGACCAGGAAGGTGCCGTCCCGCGTGATGCCCGTCAGGAGAAGGGTCTGGGGATCGACGAACCGGATGTACCAGAACCGCGTGACCAGGATGGCGCGCTCGGCGGTTCGAACCATCTCCTCGACCGTGTCGGTGCCGCCCGGCAGGATGAGATTCGCCACCGGTCCGGTCGACCGGTTCGCCGTCTTGCGGGCCCAGTAGCGCGACATCTGAAGGTGACGCAGCACTCCCCGGTCGAACCAGGTGATCCGCTGGGCCGGCAGGCCGTCCTCGTCGAAAAGGACCCCGGAAAGGCCGGCGGCCGTCGGATCCGAGATCAGGTCCACTTTCTCACTCAGCATCTTCTCGCCAATCCGCGTTCCGCCGCCGGGCCGGGAGAAGACGGAGCGCCCTTCGTCCGCGCTGCGCGCCTCCAGGCTGAGGGCGAGGGAACCCAGCAGGTCGGCCACCGCCTGCGGCTCCAGGATCACGGTGTACTTCCCCGGCGGGAGCTCCTTCGGAGAAGCGGAGCGGGCGGCCTTCTCCATGGCGGAGCGCCCGAGCCGCTGCGCGTCCAAGTCGATCAGACGCCCGAAGTCGAGCCCGGCCCAGCCGCTGCCCGCTCCGTCGCGGGTCCGTGCAGTGGTGGAAAAGGACCCGTCGGTCCTGGCCGAATAGGCGAACAGGCTCGCGGAGCTGGCGAGCGCCGTGGCCGACGAGGAGTGCTCGAAAAAACCGGAGGAGAGCAGGCCTTTCGATTTCGACCGTTCCGTCAGGGCGGCGATTCGCGAGGCTCTCGCCTCCGGGCCGAGGTCGTCCAGGGCGGAATCGATGCCTTGCGTCTTGAGATAGGTTTGCGGCGGAAGGACCGGCATCCACTCCGGATCTTCCGGGGAAAGCCGGGCCAGCTCTTCGCTCCGCCGCACCACCCGCGCGAGCGACGCTTCGTCGGTGACGTTGGTCCGCGCCGCTCCGTGGCGCTTTCCGAAGACCGACACCACCGTGACGGTCAGATCCTCGGCCGAGCCGGCGGTGGTGATGCCATTGTTGGCGAAGCGGGTGTTCCCCCGCCGCTCGGCGCCGAGGCGCACGAGCGCCTCCTCGGCCCCCGAGAAGCCCAGGATCTTCGACGCCATGGCACGGAGCGCCTCGGCGGACGGGATCAAAGCTTCCTCTCCGTGCTCAGGACGTTGATCCCGCGGAAGCGCGCGACGGGGGAGGCGTGGCTGACGGCGTTGACCTGTCCGGGCTCGCCCTTGCCGTCGTAGAAGGTGCCGTGGGTCATCCAGGTTTCGGGCCCCCCGAGCCCGTCGCAGGCGTTCCAGAACTCGGTCGTGTTGGACTGATAGGCCAGATCGCGCAGCGCATCGCCCAGCTTCCCGTCCCTGATCTCCCGGAAGGACTGCCCGGAGAACTGGAAGTTGTAGCGCTGCTGATCGATGCTGTAGGAGCCGTCCCCGACGATGTAGATTCCGTCCTTCACCTCGGCGATCAGCTCCTCGGCGCTCCGCGCGGCGGTCCCGGGCAGCAGCGAGACGTTCGGCATGCGCTGGAACGGGATGGAGGCCCAGGAGTCGGCGTGGGCGCATCCCTTGCTGGAGTTCTGCCCGATCCACCGGGCCTGCTCGCGCGTCGTCTGGTAATCGACGAAGAGGCCGTCCTTGACCAGGTGCCATCGCCGCGCCTTCACGCCGTCGTCGTCGTAGCCCACCGTCGCCAGCCCGCCGGGGAGGATCCGGTCGGCGATGAAGTTCACCCGGGGGGAGCCGAACCGGAGCTTGCCCAGCTTGTCGGGCGTCGCGAAAGAGGTGCCGGCAAAATTCGCCTCGTATCCAAGGGCGCGATCCAGCTCGGTCGGGTGGCCGACCGACTCGTGGATCGTGAGCCAGAGATTGGAAGGATGCAGCACCAGGTCTTTGCGCCCCGCCCCGGCCGGGCGCGCCCGCAGCTTCTGCACCGCCTCCTCGGCGATTCGTCCCGCCGCGTCAGCCAGATGCGCCTCCTCGACGTACTCGTAGCCGTACGCCGCGGGCGGGATGTCGTGGGATCGCGTCGCGAATCTTCCCGTCTTTCCATCCACGGCCGTCACGGTGTAGGCCGGGTTGCAGCGGACCAGCGTCTGCGAAAGCAGCGTCCCGGCGGTCGACGCGAAACTCTTGTCTTCACGGACGAAATGGAGCGACGAGGAGCAGTATTTCGCCCCTTTCACCCGGAGGGCCTCGCGGTTGATGGCGAGCAGCAGCTCCACCTTGCGGTCGAGCGGCACCTCGAAGGGATCTTTGACGTAGGGGGTCTGCCAGACGTCCTCGTACCGCTCCACGGGGACGAGGCGGACCGCCTCGCTCCGGCCGGCGACGTTCGCTTTCGCGGTGGCCACCGCCAGCGCGGCGACCCTCGGCACTTCCTCCCGGGTGACCCGGCTGCTGGCCGCGAACCCCCAGGTCCCCTTGACGAGCACCCGGATCCCCATGCCGTACGATTCTTCGTCGGAGATCGCCGTGAGGTGGTCCTCGCGGGCGGCGAGCCGCTGGTTCCGGTACCGGTTGATACGCACGTCGGCGTATCCCGCCCCGGCGGAGCGCGCCGCCTCCAGCCCCAGGGCGGCCAGCTCGTTCATTCGGCGATCCCCAGGACGAGCCGGTCGCGCCAGGCATCGGGCATGCGGTGGTGAATCCAATCCTCCCGGATGAGAGCGGGATCGCGTCGGCCGCCGGCGGCCGCCACGGCGTCGCACGATTTGCGGTAGGGGGACCCGTACTCCACGAACTCAGGCGACGGGGATCCGGCGGTGGATTGCACGCGGCGGGCGTCCCGTGGGGCGGAGAACCCGGGAAGGGCGGGAAGCACGGCGCCGAGGGCCGCCACGAGATGAAGCGAGGACCTGAGGAAAGCGCGTCGATCCATGGGCCCTCCTCCCGGAGCCCGTACGGTATTCGAACCGCTTTCGGGCTGTCAACCCTTGCGCCGCTCCGGGGGGAGCCGTTCCGTCTCGACGTGAGAGATCGACTCGACCACGCGCGCCGTCGCCGGACCGCCCGCGCGGCCCGGGAAGACCAGCCGGAGCAGAATGGGCGTCACCATCGTCGTGGCGAGGACCATCACCACCATGACGGAGAACACCTCCCGCTCGATCACCCCCGCCGCCAGACCGTAGCCGGCGACGATCAATCCGACCTCGCCACGGGAGATCATGCCGATTCCGACCCGCAGCGATTCCCTGGGGCTGAATCCCGAGAGCCGGGCGAGCGCGCCGCAGCCGGCGATTTTCGAGAGAATCGCAACGGCCACGATCACCGACGCGAAAAAGATACCCCGCCCCGAAGCGGCGATCTCGCGGCCGTTGGCCTGCAAGCCGATGTCCACGAAGAAAATCGGCACGAAGAGGGAATAGGTGACGGAATGGATTCCCCGATCGATTTCCGCCTTGAAGCGGGTCTGGGCGAAGAGGAGGCCGGCCAGGTACGAGCCGGTAATCGCGGCGACGCGCCCCACGAACTCGGCGGCGAACGCGTACCCGAACGCGACGAGCAGCACGAACGCCATCAGCGGCTGGCTCGTGGGAAGGCGCCTGACGCGCTCGGTGATTCTCTCGAGGAAGCGGCGGCCGGCAAGCCACCCGAGCCCGAAGAAGAACGCCATCCGCACGCCGATCAGTAGGATATCCGTGATCCCGAACCGCTCCCCCGAGGCGGCGGCCCCGGCGCCCGTGAAGGCGATGACGAGCGACAGGACGAAGATCCCCATGACGTCGTCGATCACCGCGGCGCCGAGGATGGTGGTCCCTTCGCGGGTGCGCAGCGCCCCGAGCTCGAAGAGAGTCTGCGCCGAGATGCTCACGCTGGTCGCGGTGAGGACCGTCCCGACGAAGATGCACTCGACCCAGGGGCGTCCGAAGAGCCGCGCGGTGAGGATCCCCAGAAGGAACGGCAGGACGACTCCTCCGGCGGCGGACCAGAAGGCGGCCCGGCCGACCCGCCTCATCTCCTGCAAATCGGTCTCCATGCCGGCCACGAACATCAACAAGATGACCCCAATCTCCGCGAGATCGTGGACGATCCCCCCCAGAGCGGGATGAAGCGAATCTCCCATTCCGGACGGCGCGAAGATCCGGAGCCCCAGGACGTCGAAGAGAGTCGGGCCGAGAAGAAGCCCGGCGAGAATCTCGCCGAACACCGCCGGCAGCCCGAGCCGGCTGCTCAAGGAGCCCGCCCCTTTGGCGGCTACGAGAATCACGGCTAGGAATAGAAGGAGTTGAAGAAGATGGGTCAAGCGGCTCTCCGTCGCCGGACGACCCAGAAAGCCGTCCGGCGGCTACCTTATAAGTGGTCGAGCGACGTTCTGTCAAAGCCCCGCGCCGGCCCGCAATCCCAGCGGGGGTGCGAAATTGACTCTCCCCCCGAATCATGATAAAAACTCACGCCTTTTTCGTCAGATGCGTCACGCGTGCTTGCCGGGGATCGGAAGTGTTCCCCGTCCGGAGATCGAGGGCTCCGACCGCCTCCTGAACCCGGTTTTGGGATCGTCAGAACATGCTCGAACGAGTCGGTCGCCGCGAGGAATGGGTGGGCCCTCCGGCTCCGCTGGACCGCGTCCAAAGCACCGAAAAGCTCACCAAGACCGTCGTCTTCCTCGCCTTCAGCCTCATCCTGTTCTCCGCCTACATCAGCGGCTCGTTCGCTCGGGCGCATTACTGGTACAACATCAGCTTCGTCACGCGCTTCCTGTCGCTTCCGCTGCTCGCCTACAGCTGCCTGATCATGATTCATCTTCCCTACCGGGCCATCCTCTGCTTTCTGTACAAACCCTATCCCGTGCGGGACGACCTTCCGACGATCAGCTTCATCATTCCCGCCTTCAACGAGGGGGCGATGGTGGAGAAGGCGATCGAGTCCAGCGCCACCTCCAACTATCCCCGGGAGCGGATGGAGGTGGTCTGCATCGACGACGGCTCCACCGACGACACCTGGAAGTACATCCAGCGTGCGGCCGCCCGGCATCCGGGAATGGTCCAGGTGCTGCGCCATTCCCGCAATCGCGGCAAGCGCCAGGCGCTCGCCACCGGCTTCAACCACTCCAAGGGGGAGATCCTGATCACGCTGGATTCCGACAGCGTCATCGCGGCCGACGCCGCGCGCCATCTCGTGGCGCCGTTCGCGGATCCTCAGGTGGGCGCCACGACGGCGCGGGTGAAGGTCTACAACAAGGCGGAGAACCTGTTGACGCGCATGCTGGCCGTCCGGTACGTGATGGCCTTCGAGTTCTTCCGGGCCTCGACCTCGGTCTTCAAGACCGTCATGTGCTGCTCCGGGGTCCTGTCGGCCTACCGGCGCAAGGTCGTGAAGAGGTTTCAGCAGGCCTGGCTGGACCAGGAGTTCATCGGCCAAAGCTGCACGTACGGGGACGACCGGGCGCTCACGAATTTCATCCTGCGCGAAGGCTACCACACGATCTACCAAAGGACGGCCGAAGTGAAGACCCTCGCCCCCACGACGCTTCCGAAGCTCGCCCGGATGCTCACCCGGTGGCACAAGAGCTTCATTCGCGAGAGCATCATCTTCTCCACCTTCATGTTCACCCGGTATCGCGAGAAGTACCGGTTCCCGGCCGCCTTCGATTTCATCCTCACCACCTTGCTGATCCCGTTGCAGTTCTACGTGACGCTGTACTCCATCTACCACATCTTCGTCGACCCCATCCTAATCCTCCGGTTCCTGGCGCTCATCGTCATCATGGGAATCACCTACATGCTCTTTTACATACGGTTCGAGAAGAACACGGACTTTCTCTACGGGGTCCTTTACTCGTTCCTGCATGTCTTCTTCCTGATGTGGACCGTCCCCTACGCCCTCCTGACCTTCAAGAACAATTCCTGGCTGACGCGTTGATCGGGTCTCTCAGGAACCGGTCTGGCGGCGCCGGCTTGCCGCCTTTCAGGCCCCTATGCTAGGCTGCGGGCCGAATCGATCGATCACCCCATGGCATCTCAAGAAGCGGACCAATTGACGGGCGATCGGGACGCGGCTCTCGTCGAGCGCACCCGGCACGGGGATCCCTCCGCGTTCGACGCGTTGATGGAGCGGTATGAAGGAAAGGTCTATCGCCTGGCCCTGGGAATGATGAAGAACCGGGAGGACGCTCTGGATGCGGTCCAGGACGCTTTCCTCAGCGTTTTCCGCAAAATCGACTCCTTCAAGGGGGAATCGGCCTTCTCCACCTGGCTCTACCGGATCGCGCTCAATTCGGTCTACATGAAGCTGCGCTCCAAGAGCCGGCACGACAAGGCGATCCCCCTGGATGACGAGGAATCCTTCGATTCCGCGACCGGCCACGCCCGGGGCGCCATTCGCGATTGGAGCGAGCGGGCCGACGACGCGCTGCTGCGCCAGGAGCTCGGCGGCATCATTCGCGAGGCGGTGGCGGCCCTGCCGGAAGAGTACCGGGCGATCTTCACGCTGCGGGACGTCGAGGAGCTGTCGAACCAGGAGGTGGCGGAAATCCTGGGCCTGACGGTGGCGGCCACCAAGACGAGGCTTCACCGGGCGCGGATGTTTCTGCGAAACCGGCTCTCACGCCATCTTCAGGGGATTCCCCGATGAGCGACCCTCAGCGTCCCGCCGGACCGGGCTGCCGGGAAGTCTTCGGACTCCTCAGCGACTACGTGGACGGCGAGCTTTCCCCGGAGACCCGCGGGGCTCTGGAGGAGCATCTGGGAGCCTGTCCGCCGTGCGAGCGATTCCTGAAGACCTTTCAAAAAACGCGCGCCCTTTGCCGCGAGAACCTTCTGGAAGAGATGCCCGACGAGCTTCGCACCCGCCTCCACTCCTTCCTCAAGGACAGGATCCGCGGCAAGTAGGTTCTGCCGAAAGGCCCATAGGGCTTGTAGTTTCACCGCCCTCACGATAAAATGACCGCGGGTTTTCCCCGAAGAAACCATTCAAGCGTCGCCGCACGGCGGGAGCCTTTTTCATGGATCCTCTCAACAAGAAGGAAATCGGCAAGCGAATCAAGCGTTTGCGCAAGGAAAAAGACCTCAAGCAATGGCAGATGGCCGACATCCTCGGCGCCACCCAGCCGGCCATTCACAAATATGAAAATGGGATTCTTCCCGAAGTGAAGCGTCTCTTGGAGCTGGCGCGGGTGGGTAACACGACGGTGGAATGGATCCTGACCGGCCGGCACTGGGAGAACGGCTCGGAGGAGCGCGAGAAGATTCCCGTGGACGTCTACCGGCTGGCGGAGCGCTTTCATCGTTTCACGGATGGGCAGCGCCGAACTCTCACCTCCGCCCTCGACATGCTCGAGAAGGCCTGCCAGCGGATCCGCGAGAAGGCCCAGCGCGAGTTTTCCGATGCCGATCTTCAGGACGTGGGCCGGGTCCTCCGCGACTTCGATCTCGTGACCCGCAAAGCGATTGCCGCCGCCCTGGGAGTCCATGAAGCGGTCATGGAGTCCCTGGTCGATTCACAGGTCCGGGATTTCCAGACTCTCTCCTCGCCACCGGCCGTCGACCCCGACGAAGAAAAGGAGACGCGCCTGACCGGCGCCGCCGACGTCCAGGAGTAGCTTCGGGGTCCCGAGCTTTTTCCCCGGTCGTGCCATGGAACTCTTTCCCGAACCTGCCCCCGCCCGCGCCGCCCCGCTTCCGCCCCTGGCGGATCGCATGCGTCCCCGGACCCTCGACGAGATGGTGGGCCAGGAGGACCTGCTCGGGCCGGGCCGGCCGCTTCGCGTCGGCCTCGACAGCGGGGAAATCCACTCCCACATCCTCTGGGGCCCCCCGGGATCGGGGAAGACGACCCTGGCCCGCCTGATGGCTTCGGTCACCGGGGCGCCATTCGTTCCCTTCTCGGCGGTCCTTTCCGGGATTAAAGAGGTCCGGGAAGTCATGACCCGGGCGGAGCGGCATCTCCGGTCGACGGGCCGAAGGACCCTGGTTTTCGTGGACGAGATTCACCGGTTCAATCGCTCCCAGCAGGATGCCTTCCTGCCCTTCGTCGAATCCGGGGGGATTGTCCTGGTCGGGGCGACCACGGAGAACCCCTCATTCGAGATCAACGCCGCGCTGCTCTCACGCCTCAAAGTCTACGTTCTCACGCCCCTTGGCGAGGAGCCTCTCCTGGCGATCCTGAAGCGGGCCCTGCGGGACTCGAGGGGCCTCGGAGGAAGCGTCGAGATCGCGGAGGCGGAGGCTCGGCTCGTGGCCTCCATGGCCGCAGGGGACGCGCGGAGGATGCTGAACACGCTGGAGCTCGTCTCCCGGATGACCAAGCCGGATTCCGAGGGGCGGCGGCGCGTCTCCGGCGGGACGATTCGCCGGGCGGTCGAGAGAGAGCCGCTGGTGTACGACAAGTCGGGGGAGGAGCACTACAACGCCATCTCCGCGTTGCACAAGAGCCTGAGGAACTCCGACCCCCACGCCTCCGTGTACTGGCTGGCGAGAATGCTCGAGGCGGGCGAAGATCCACTCTACGTGGCGCGCCGCATGATCCGCTTCGCCAGCGAGGACGTCGGGAACGCCGATCCTCAGGCGCTGACGGTCGCCATGGCCGCCCAGCAGGCGGTGCACTTCCTCGGGATGCCGGAAGGATCCCTCGCCCTCGCGCAGGCCGCCGTCTACCTGGCCACCGCCCCCAAGAGCAACTCGATCTACGAGGCCTACGAAGAGGCCGTCGGCACGATTCGGGAAGGGCACACGGAGCCGGTTCCCCTGCACCTCCGAAATGCCGAAACGCCGCTCATGAAGAATCTTGGATACGGCCGGGACTACCGGTACGCCCACGATTTCGAAACCGGGGCGACGTCGATGGAATGTCTGCCGGAGAGCCTGCGCGGATCCCTGTTCTACCGCCCGAGCGCGGAGGGATACGAAAAGGTGATCGCGGAAAGGATGAAAGAGTGGGCTTTGAAGCGCCGGGCTCCGGTCAAGAAGCCTTCCTGAAGTGCCACGTGGTGTCCGGGTCCTTGCAGGTGGCGCACATCGGGAGGATCGAGTCCTTTTCCATCTGGATCTTCGTCTCCGTTCCGGAATACTTGCAGTTCAGGCACTCGTAGGTTCCGGAAAGACCCGCCTTCTCTCCAATCTTGCAGGTGCGGGAGCTGTTCGGCATCGCATCCTTCCTCTCGGCGGCCCGGGTCCTCGCGCGGCCGGCTTTCCGGCGACGCAAAGACTAGCACACCTTTCGGCCCCTTGTCCGGGCGGCCGCCCGGCAAAAAAATAGGGGTGATTGCTCACCCCTTTGAGTCGCTGAAGAAACGGCTCGAGCTTATCTCTTTTTCTTCGTAGCCTTCTTCTTCGCGGTCTTCTTAGCCTTCTTCTTGGCAGCTATGGTCACTCACCTCCTTTCCCGGATGATGGTGTGAGGATTCTTTCGTCAGCTTCTCGCGCATCCATCACAGGGGGAATGTAGCGTTCCCCATCTCGATGTCAAGTTCTGGCGAAACGGGCCGGCGGACGGATGATGGAGAAAGAAAGAAGAATGAATCCAGAGGAAGGAGGGGACGGACCTGAGGATCGTTCGGAGGTTCGAGTTTGGGTCTGACATCCGGGATCGTTTTTCACCGCTTCTGTTGCCCGGGTTCACTCTTCGTCGGGCCGAATCCTCTTTCTTCAGCCCTTCGATTCTGTTTCATCTCCTTCGAGTGAAGACCGGGATCAGAGTTCACGATCACGTTCGACATTTTTTATATCACGCACCTGATCACGTGTCAACGACTTTTCGGCGTCACGATCATATTTTTTGATCGCTCCTCATCGATCGACGACCCGCGATCGGCCGCCGGGAGTAACGCGGCCCGAGTCCCGACCGAGGACGCGCGGGCGATTTTCCCCCAGCACCGGGGAATCGAAGAGCGTCCGAGCTCGCGGGATCCGACCGGCGGCGGAACGCGGGAGCTGCGCCGGGATCGGCGCGCGGCGGGGAGATGCCGGGAGTCGGAATCGAACCGACATGGGGCTTGCGCCCCGAGGGATTTTAAGTCCCTTGCGTCTACCTGTTTCGCCATCCCGGCACGGCGTCATCTTGGAGGAGTTGCGAGGAGGCTGTCAAGACTTCGAGAAGAGACCTCAGAAGTCGAAGCGGATTCCGAACTGGTACCGACGGCCGAAGCGGCGCTGCTCGTCCGCCTGCAGGATGTCCCGGCTCGAGCTCAGGGAGGTGATGCGGAGATCGTCGCTGTTGAGGAGATTGAAGATCTCGAAGAAGGCCGCGGCCGAGGTTTTTCCGAAGACGAAGCTCTTCTCCGTCCTCGTGTTGAAGGTGTAGACGGAATGGTTGCGATGGCCGTTCCGGTGCTCCGTGAGGAAGCCCCCCTGCGTGTCCGGCGTCCCGAAACGGCGGCGCCGCTGAACGTAGCCGACGTTGTCGAGGGCGTTGAAGGTATCCTCCACGGAGTAGGGCAGGCCCGAAGCCCACTGGGCGGTCCCGCCGAGCTGCCAATCGCCCGGCAGGTAGGCCGCGGCGTTGATCTTGACGACGTGACGCTGGTCGTAGTCGAGGAACCCCGATTCGAATTCGGTGAGCGAGGGATCGTCCCCGCTCTCGGAAAGGAAGGTCTCGGCCGCGCCCTGGCTCCTCGAGTAGGTGTAGCTTCCCTCCATTTGCCATTTTCGGCTCAGACGCTTGACCAGTTCCAGCTCGACCCCCCGGTAGGTCTGGTCGTTGTAATTGCCCAGCCGGAAAACCCGGTTGAAGAAGATGTTCTCGATGAAGAGATCGGGGCGACCGTCGGGAACGGCCACGTCGGCGACCGTCGCGGTGCCCTCGTCCCCAAACCCCCCGACCACCTCCTGCCTGCCCAGATCGTCCCTGAATCTCCCCGTGAACGGGTCGATGCGGGTGCTGTGATTCAGATCGATGTCCTGGAGCTGATGACGGTAATCCCTCCGGACGTAAGTCACCGACAGGGAGCACTCGGGGGCGAGCTCCCTCTCGAAACCCACCGTGAGCTCGTCGGTATAGGGAGTGGCGAGCCGGCGATCGATCTGGAACGCGGTGGGAGGGGACATGGATCGGCTCCTGCCGATCTGGTTGTTCGGCCTGCCGAAGAAGTCGACCCCATTCGCGTCGAAATTGTAATACCGCGTCACCGTGTCGGGGCCTTCCTCGAGGACCATCGTGTTCAGGAACAGCTTGTCGTAGAAGCGGCCCCAGGAAGCGAAGGCCTTGGACTTCCCGTCGGCCCAGGGGTCCCAGCTCAGACTCACCCGAGGGGCCACGTTCGCGTTCCGGATGCGGACGTCCTCGTCGCGCCGGAGGTTGATCCCGTGCTCGAAGAAATCCTGGACATCCACGTTCTGGCCGAGAACGGTGGAAAGATAGGGCCCCAGAATCAGGGTCTGGAATTCATGCTGCGTAAAGCGCCGCGCCCCCAGGCTTCTCAGCTCGCTGATGATGTGCTCGAGACGGAGGCGAAAGTCGGCGCTCACCGCCCCTGAATACAAGGGATCCGAGTCGGCGAGTCCAAGATCGACGATCCCGTCGAAATTGGCGTCGTGGGGGCTCACGTCGTTCTCGATGCCGCTCAGATTGAGCAGGGCGTCGTAGTCGTTCCTTTCGGCCGCCGGATCGAAAACCTCATGCCCGAAGGAGCGGAGATCCTCGAAATCGAACCGGAGGCCGAGGCCCAAGGTCAGGTTCGGCAGCGGCTTGTAGGTATCCTGGACGTAGAGGCCCAGATTGTTCCCGGAGGCGCTGTTGTCGATGCCGGGTATGGTCGGCAGGTGGGCCGTGACGGAACCTCCCTGTTGAAGGTTCCCCGGATCGGCGATCCCGAGCCCGGTCTTGACCTCCAGAATCGTGCGCTGGTGGGTGTTCCGCTCGAACCGCTCGCGCTCGTAGACCAGCCCCGCCTTGAGCTCGTGGCTTCCTCCGCCGTCCAAGTAAAGGGAGAAGTCCTCCCGGACCGTGAAGCGCTGCCGATGGTCGTCGAATTGCCAGGAGTTCGGACCTGAGACGCGGCCCGAGCTCTCTTCGACGCGATAATCGCGATCCGGGAACAATGGCGACTTGAATTCTCCGAAGTCCCGGCGGCGGTTGCCGTTCCGGTCGACGTAGAAGGGAAACGGCGTCGGCCCCGAGTTGCCCACCGTATCGAGGAGATTGTTGTGGTTGACGTCCTCGGAGTCGAAGAGGCCGTTTCCGGCCGTGCCGTCGAGCCCGTCAATCCCCAGATCCTCGTCGGGATCCAGCTGCCCGTTCTCGTTGAGGTCGAACTCCCGATCGAGAAGGCCGTTGCAATTCAAATCTTCGTTCTCGACGCCTTCGCACCCACCCGGGGGCGTCACCCGGCCATCCCCGTCCCGATCCTCACGGTTGTCGAGTCGCCCGTTGTGGTTGAAATCCTCGAAAAGATCGTAGACCCTGTCGCGATCGAAGTCTTCTCCCGGATCCCTCTCACGCGCCTGGAAGAACCCGTCGTTGTTCCCTCCGAGCTCCCGCACGTCGTCGATGAACAGTATCCCATTGTGGTTCGTGTCGGGATCCAGCGTCGGCGCGCGCCGGAACGAGTTATCGAACCAGGAGACGGAGGATTCCAGCAGATGGGCGGGTGAGAAGACGGCGGTCTCCTTGAGCGTGTAGGTCGGCCCGCCGCGCTGGAACTGATACCCCGACTCGACGGCAGTCTGGCTGTCGAGCCCCTGATTCTCGTCCCGCGTGTAATCGAGCGCGAGGGCGAACGCCATGCGATGGCTCTCGTTGATCTCCCAGGTCGTCTTCCCGAACTCCCGAAGACCGCGCGTGCGCGTCACGAAGGCCTGGGTGACGGCGTTGATGGGAGTCTCCACCTGGATGAACTCATTGGCCAGATAATACCAGGCCCGATCCTTGACGATGGGGCCCGCCAGGGACAGAAAGGGGTAGAGGTCGGTGAAGCTTAACTCGCGCAGCCCGTCGATCTCGCCCAGACCGCCTCGGACGTCGGGACGATCGATTCCCGCGCCGTCTCCGTCGAGCCGGGAGGTCCGCAGAAAGAACTTGAAGCTCCCCTCGAATTGGTTCCCGCCCGATTTGGTGACGATGTTGGCGAACCCTCCCTGAGCCCGGCTGTACTCGGCGGCGGCCCCGGAGGTGATGACCTCGATCTGCTCGATTGATTCGATATTGAGCTGCTGCCCGTAGTAGCCCGTGAAGGGATCGGTGGTGCTCACGCCGTCGACCAGCGTCACCACCCCGGTGTCCCGCGCGCCGTGGATGTTCGGATTTCCCGTGTCGTTCACGTCGGTGACGCCGGGCGCGAGACTCAGGATATCCTGATATCTCCTTCCGAGGACCGGTAGCCCGGAGATGAACTCCGAGGAAAAGGTGGTCGAGGTCACGACACTCTCGGTGTCCACCAAATCGGAATGCCCCTTCACCCGAATCGTCTCCTGGAGCTCGCTGGCGGGACGCAGGACGACGTCGAGGACGTAGACCTGGTTCGCGGTCAGCTCGATGTCGGAGAATTCCAGAGGGGCGAACGAGGCGAGGGCGACGCGGACGCGGTAACCCCTCCCGGGCGGCAGGCGGAAGAGCCTGAAGTTCCCTTCCCGATCGGCGATGGCCCCGAGTTCGCCGACGGCGAGCGCGTCGTTGCGCACGACGATCGTCGCCCCGGGAAGGGGCTGGCCGGATTTGTCGACGACCCTGCCCTTGAGGTCGGCCGTCGTCCCCGGCCAGGAGGGGGACGAGGCGAGGAGAAGCAGGACGGCGAGCAGCCCCAGCCTTTGCTTCGTGCGGCCCATGATGCCACCCCCGACGGGGCTCACCTGTTCGGAACCGAGAGTTGGCCTGATTATAGGACCGGTGTCGGGGCGGCGCAATGGCAACAGCGCGGGGGCGGCACCAGGCGCTGAATCCAAGCAGCAGGCTCAGGTCCGCCGGACCTCGGGAAGAACGGGAAGAAGATGGAGGCGGCGATCGGAATTGAACCGATGTATGGAGGTTTTGCAGACCTCTGCCTTACCGCTTGGCTACGCCGCCCCGGAGCCAGGATTCAGACTCGACTGCCGGATTTGACCCCCATTATAAGGATGGTATGGATCGGGTGCAACAGGATTTGGCGGGAGGGGGAAGGCGGCGGGGGAAGGAATGGAGCGGGAAACGGGATTCGAACCCGCGACTTCAACCTTGGCAAGGTTGCACTCTACCACTGAGTTATTCCCGCTCGAGCGGAACTTCGCTCCGGGGTAGAGTTCCCGGAACAGACCGTGACATATAGCAAACGACCGTGGCCATGTCAAGAAGGAACCCGCTCAGGAGTCGGCCCGGAACGCGCCCCGGACGTGCTCGAGTTGCGTTCCTTCGGTGCCGATCCGGACCGCCACCAGGTCGAAACGGCACGGGCGGTCCCACCGGCCGGAGGCCTGCAGGTACACGGAAGCCGCCCGCAGAATCCGGCGGCGCTTGGCGAGAGTAATCGCCTCGAGAGGGTCGCCGCAAGCGGCGGAGGTGCGCGTCTTCACCTCGACGAAGACGATTTCCTCTCCCTCGCGCGCGATCAGATCGATCTCGCCGCAGCGCGCCCGGAATCCCCTTTGGAGAATCGAGAATCCCCTCTCCAGAAGGTAGCGGGCGGCCGCTTCTTCTCCGAGATTCCCGAGCGACCGGAGATCCCGGGACTCCTCGGACAGACGCCAGACGGGGAGGGACAACTCAGAACTCCTCGTCTTCGGACGCATCGTGATCCTCCAGGGCCGGCGGCGCCGGGCTCGGCTGGCGTCTTTCGTGAAGGCGGCGAGCCTCGTCGATGTGCATCTGCATCTGCTGGCGAAAACGGGGAACGAAAAGCCGCAGTTCGGCCTGCTGCCGGGGACTCAGGGAGCGATCGATTTCGTTCCGCAGCCGGCTCTCCATCTCCCGGTGCTGCCTTTCGATCTCCTCGAGGCGGACGACCCCGGTCCGGAACTCCTGCTCCGGGACCGAGTCTTCGCCGAGCTTGACCTGCATCCGATGCATGACATTGCGGCGCTGCCGGGCGAAGCTCTCGCGCTCGTCGAAGATTTGCCGGACCTTCGGGACGACCTGCATCTCCTGCTCCGGGCTCAGCTCCAGGGCTTTTTTCATGGAGACGATCATGAGGACCTGGAGCGTGCCGCGCAGCTCGTCGTTTTCGGCGGGAGGCGCGGGCCGGGGCGACGGCGCCGGAGCGCCCAGAAGCGGCGCCACGGTCACGGCGCCCAGCATCGCCAGGATGAGGACGCGACGTCCGGCGATGGAAGGGGTTCGAAGGATTCGTATCATCGTCTTTCCTCCTTGGCAGGCTTCAGACCCGGTCGGAGATCAGCGCCTGCAGCAGCAGCTCACGGGCTTCCGGCGGGAGATCGCTTGCCGCCGTGTAGATGTCGGAATCATCCTGGGGACACACCGTGTCCAGCGCGCCCTGGAGCTCGGTCGGCGGGGGCCAATTCAGGTCCTCGTCCGCGGCGGACGGATCGCCGAGGTCGCCGCCGGGCAGGATCTCCTCCAGGGTGTCGCTCATGGCATCGGGAGGAACCCCGGTCTTCAGCCATTGCAGGGCCATGCGTGGATTGCTCTCGATCGACGGCTTCCAGGCCATCGACACCGCTCCGCCAAGGAGAAAGAGCGTCACGACCGCCGCCACGGCCCACCGGGACATCCCGGACCCGGGGCGGCGGGCCGTTTCCCGCGCGATCCGGTCCCGCAGGCGAGGCAGGAAAGAACTCCAGTACGCCTCTCCGGGATCGGGAACACGGGCCGGTCGCAGATTCTCCAGGACTTCGCGAAGATGCTCCGACTCCGACCGGCAGGCGGCGCAGTGCGCCAGGTGCTCCAGGATGGCAGCGGGCGCCTCCGGCCCGCCTTCCCCCACAAGGAGGATCGACAAGGCGTCTTGAACGCTCCGGCAATTCATATTCGGGGATCCCCCGTCCGAGTCAGACCCGGACCCTCCCTCTCAGCCCCTTTACGGCGTGAAAAAAATTCGCCTTCGCGGTGCCCACCGTGCATCCCATCACCGCGGCGATCTCATGGAACTTCATCTCCTGGAAGATGCGCAGGATCAGCGTCTCGCGCTGGCGAGGGGGAAGCAGGCTGACGGCGCGATCCAGGTTCGCCTTTCTCAGGAGATCGGAGTTGCCCGGCGGGGAAACTCGGGGAAGGACCCCTTCCGGGACCTTCTCCAGCGGGACCAGGCACCGCGGCAGCCGCGCCTTGCCTCGGTCGGCCGCCAGATTCAGCACGACCCGAATCAACCAGGTCCGAAAAGCGGATTCGCCCCGAAATCGGGGCAGAGCCCGGAAAACCCTCAAGAAAGCCTCCTGAGCCAGGTCATCGGCATCGGCGTGATTGCCCGTCAGCCGGTGGGCGAGCCGGTAAACCTCCACGCGGTGCTCGCGTACCAGATGATCGAATGCCGTCTCGTCCCCCGCCTGGAACCGGCGGACCAGCGCCAGGTCCCTCTCGTTCCGCTCCGGCGAGGAGGTCATCCGTGCTGCGCCCTCTTGTTTGATTCGACCATGTTGCCCCGGAGTTGGTTGAAGGAAATCGCTCTGCCCGCGGCCGGAAGCCGGCGGCGGGCCGCAGGAGGAGGTGGCCGGCGTCGCGCCGCCCGGAGCGCGGGAAGGGGTCAGAGACCGGAGGCGACTTCGGCCACCGCCTCCTCGAAGAGCCGGAGGCAAGTATCCACCTCTTCGGAAGTGACGACCAGCGGCGGGCAGAACCGGACGGTGTTGTCGCCGCACCCGAGCAGGAGCAGGCCGCGGTAGAAGGCCTTCTCCACGATGGCGTCCCGGGCCTTCGGGTTCTTAGCGCGCTCGGCCCCCGGTTGGATGATCTCGGCGCCCGCCATGAGCCCGAGGCCCCGCACGTCCCCGATGATCGCCTGCCGGCTCATGACGCCCCGCAGGCCGGCGAGGAGGCGATCGCCCTGGATCCGCGCGTTCTCCAGGTACTGCTCCTTGAGCAGCCGGATGGTCGTCAAGGCGGCGGCGCAGGAGACCGGATTGCCCCCGAACGTGCTCGCGTGGGCCCCCGGCGTCCAGTTCATGATCGATTCGCGGGCGACGCAGAGACCGAGCGGAAGGCCGGAGGCGATGCCCTTGGCGAGCGTGATCATGTCCGGCTTCACGCCAAAATGCTCCGTGGCGAACATCCGGCCCGTCCGCCCCATTCCCGACTGCACCTCGTCGACGATGATGAGGATGCCGTTTTCACGCGCCACTTTCTGAACTCGATCGAGGAATTTCTGGGGAGGCACCACGTACCCTCCCTCCCCCTGGACGACCTCCAGGACGATCGCCGCCACTTCCTCCGGCGGCACGGTGCGGGTGAACAGGAAGTCGATCGCCTGGCCGAAGCACTCGACGTCGCAGGTCTCGACCTGGCGGTTCACGGGGCACCGATAGCAGTAGGCGTACGGAATGTGCTCGACCCCCGGCACCAGGGGGAAGAATCCTCGCTTCTGGGCGACCCGGCTCGCCGTCAGCGACAGCGCTCCGAGCGTGCGTCCGTGAAAGGAACCGTAGAAGGCCAGGATCCGCTGGCGGCGGGTGTGATAGCGAGCCAGCTTGATGGCCGCCTCGTTCGCTTCGGCGCCCGAGTTGCCGAAGAAGACCTTGACGGGACCGTCGATGGGAACCAGCTCCGCGATCTCCTCGGCGAGACGAATCTGGGGCGCATAGTAGAAGTCGGTGCCGGACATGTGAATCAGGCGCGCCGCCTGGTCGGCGATCGTCTTCACGACTTCCGGATGGCTGTGCCCGGTCGACGTCACGGCGATTCCCGCGGTGAAATCCAGGAACCAGTTGCCGTCGACGTCCAGAATCGCGGCCCCCTCCCCCCGCTCGACGACGAGGGGGTAAGCCCGCGTATAGGAAGGGGAGACGCGGGTTGTGTCGCGCTGGATCCAGGCCCGGGCCTTGGGGCCGGGAAGCGGAGTCGCAAGCCGGGGGACGGGTGTCATCACTTTCCTCCAGAGGTTCGGGGCTGAACGGCCGTTCCGGGCTCGGTTCTCTTCTTCCAGCGCACGCCGGCGGGAGTATCCTCCAGGAGGATTCCGCGGCGCAGCAACTCGTCCCGGATGGCATCGGCTTCGGCGAATTTCCGGGCCTTCCGCAGCGATTCCCGCTCGCGAATCCGGCTCTCCACCTCCGCCTCGAGATCGGGGGCGGCTCCGAACCGGAAGCCGAACACGGCGGAGATCTCCGAGAACAGGGCGCGGGACGCCTGGGCGTCCGCTTCACCAAGATCCCCGCGATCGGCCGCCGAGTTGATCTGGCGGACCAGCTCGAAGAGGAAGCCAAGCGCGGCGGCGCTGTTCAGGTCGTCGTCCATCGCTTCATAGAATCGATCGCGGGTCTGGTCCGCGAGCCGCAGGAGCTCGTCGTTGCGCGCCAAGGGGTGGGGCCCCTCCAGCCTCCTGACGCAGTCGCCCAGACGATCCAGGTTCGAAACGGCCCAGGAGATTCCCTCCAGCGTGAAATTGAGCGGCTTCCGATAGTGCTGGGAGACGAGCAGGTACCGGACGGCTTGCGGGTCGTAGCCCCGCGCGATCAGATCGCGCAGCGTGAAGAAGTTCCCCTTGGATTTCGACATCTTCTCGCCGTTGACCACGAGGTGGGCGCAGTGCATCCAGGTGCGGACGAACTTCCGACCGGTGGCCGCCTCGCTCTGGGCAATCTCGTTCTCGTGGTGCGGGAAGATGTTGTCGGTTCCCCCCGTGTGGATGTCGAACGTCTCGCCCAGGTAGCGCATGCTCATCGCCGAGCATTCCACGTGCCAGCCGGGCCGGCCCTCTCCCAGCGGGGTCGTCCAGAACGGCTCCTCGTCCTTCCGGGCCTTCCACAGCACGAAGTCACGGACGTCGGATTTCTGGTATTCGTCCGAGTCGACCCGGAAGTTGGCGATCAGCTCCTGCCGATCCAGGCTTGCCAGCCGGCCGTAATCCGGAAAGGAATCGAGTCGAAAATAGATCGAGCCCTTGCTCTCGTAGGCGTGCCCCTTATCCAGAAGCCGGCGGATGAGCTCCACCATTTCCGGGACGTGTCGGGTCGCGCGGGGATAATGCTCCGCCCGCTCCATGCCGAGCGTGTCCAGATCCTCGAAGAACGCCTGGATGTAGCGCTCCGTGAACTCGTCCAGGCTCATCCCCGCGGCCCGCGCCCCGCGGATCGTCTTGTCGTCGACGTCGGTGATGTTCATCACCTGGAGGACCCGGAAGCCACGGGCCTTGAGGTAGCGGCGGAGCAGGTCCTCCCATGCGTAGGCGCGGAAATTGCCGATGTGGGCATAGTCGTAAACGGTCGGACCGCACGTGTACATGCGGACTTCCCCCTCCACGAGAGGCCGGAAGTCCTCTTTCGTCCGCGTATAGGTGTTATGAAAACGGATCAAGCGATGTTCTCGGCGTTCTCGCGCCTGCGGCCGCCAGTTTCACAAAAAGCGGCGTCTCTCCGGGATTCCTTCAAATTGCCCTGCGGAACTTCGCAAAAAGTCTATCCCCTCCCTCGTGCAGGTGTCAACGCGCGCCGGGCCGGCTGAAACCAAAAAAAAGGGGGCCGTCGCCGGCCCCCGGGGCGTCAGGGCGCTTCAGGGATCAGAAGTCCATGTGAATCCCGAACTGGTACCGCCGGCCGAAATCCCGCGTCTCGAGGCTCTGCAGCGTCCTGACCCGGTTGTCGATCTCGGCGACGCGCAGATTGTCGGTGTTCAGGATGTTGAACACCGAGAAGAAAGCGCCGGCCGTGATTCGCCCGATGACGAACCGTTTCTCGGTCCGCGCGTCGAGCGAATAGACGGCCTTGTTCCGGTGGATGTTCCTATCCTCCGAGATGAAATCGCCGCCGTTCGGGTCTCGGTATCCGTAAAGACGGCGGGTCTGCGTGTAGTTGTTGTCGTCGCCGGACTGGAATCGGTTCACGAATGAGAACGGCAGCCCCGACGACCACGTCAGACCGCCGCCGACCTGCCAGTCTCCCGGCAAGTAGGAAATCGCGTGGAACTTCACCACGTGGCGCTGATCGAAGTCGAGGTAGCCGTTCTTCAGCTCCGTGAGCGAGGGGTCGTCTCCGCTTTCGCTGGTGAAGGCCTCGGCCTGCCCGGTCGCTTTGGAGAAAGTGTAATTCGCGTCCATCTGCCATTTCCGGCTCAGCCGCCGCGTCATCGTCACTTCATAGGCGTGATAGGCCTGATAGTTGAAGTTCCCGATGCGCAGGATCTGGTTGAAGAAGTAATTGTTGATGAACAGATCCGGATAGTGGTCCGGGACGACGGATCCCTGCCCATCCCCGTTCCCCTGCGCGGGGACGACGGTCGTGAGGCCGAACTTGTCGCAGAGCCCGTCGCGGGTCCTGTCCCCTGGGCCGCAATTCCGCCGCACGCTGTGGTTCGCGTCGATGTCCTGGAGCTGATCCCGGAACTTCCGGCGGATGAAGTTCACTGAGATCGACACCTCCGGCGCGATCTCCCGCTGGAATCCGAGGGTCATCTCGTCGGTGAACGGCGTCCGCATCTCGCGATCGATCTGAAACGCGTTCGGAGGCGGCAGGGAGATCGCCCGGCCGACTTTGTTGTCCGGCAGGCCCGCGATGTTCACCCCGTCGATGTCGTACTGGTAGTAGGGGTTCAGGAGGTCGGGCCCCTCCTCGTTGATGACCGAGCTGAGGAAGAGCTTATCGTAGAAACGCCCCCAGCTTGCCGTGGTCTTGGTCTTGCCGTTGGCCCAGGGGTCCCAGGACACGCTGAGCCGCGGCGCGAGGTTGTTGTTGGTGATCGTGAAGTCCTGGGCCGCCCGCGGAGGCCCCCCGTTGAGGTCCAGATTGGGATCCTTGCCCAGGATGCTGGTCCTAAAGTTGTGCTGGGTGAAGCGCTGCGGCGCCAAAGCAGCCAACTGCCCTTCTATCTGTGCAAAATGGTTGGTGTCCGGTTGGCCGTTTCCGTCGTCGTCCCCCGCATATCCACTGTGGAGAGGATCATTCCAGAGCCCTTGATCGTAGATATTGTCTTGATTGAAGTCGGTCCCTCGTTCGAACCCGTTGAGACCGATGAGGATGTTGTATTGTCTTCGCTGCTCGACGGGATCGAAGAAATCGAAGCCGTGAGAGCTGACTTCCTCGCGATCGAACCGCACACCCAGGCCGAGCGTGAGATTGGGCAGAGGCTTGTACGTGTCGTGGATGTAGAAGCCCATGTTGTTGCTGTTCGCCGAATTGAGCGCATTCTCCTGCGTGGCGAGGAACGAGCCGATCGTGCCGCCCACTTGTCCGGTGGCCTGGTCGACGGCTCCCGTCGCCACCTGCCAGATCGGGCGCTGAGTCGCGTGGGAGTGATAGCCCTCCTTCTCCCAGGCAAGCCCCATCTTGATGTCGTGGCTGCCGAGCAGGTCATCGATGTAATAGGAGAGATCCTCCTTCAGGCTGTCGCGCGTGCGGCTGTCGCGCTCGGTGAAGAAGTAGGGGCCGGTCACCCGATTGGTGTTGAAGTTCAGCACGTATTGATGGTCAGGAGGCAGGGGAGCCGTGAATTCCCCGCGTTCGGGGATGCCGTTGTGGTTCGAGTCCGCCCAATTCGGGAACGGGGTGTCATCCAGGGCTTGATTCCCGTTGCGATCCTCGGTATCGAGCTGCCCGTTGCCGCGCGTGCCGGGAATGTAGCCTTGAGGACAGAGCGTGGGGTTGCCGCAAGGGATGCCGGTGTCCTCATCGGGATCCACGACGCCGTTTTCGTTGGAATCGGTCTCGAAATCGAGGAAGCCGTTGCAATTGACATCCTCCCGGTTCGGCCCCTCGCAACCCACGGGATTGGTGAGGCGCCCGTCCCAATCCCGATCCTCTCCAATCGGGGCCTCCGGGGGGTGGCAGATCTTGGTGGTAGCCAGGGTATCCGGGTCGAAAACGTCGACGCAGCCGCTGAGCCTATGGTCGCCGTCAAAGTCCTCGAAAACGTCGAAACGGCCGTCCCCGTCCAGGTCCCACCCGGCATCACGCTCCCTGAGGTTGATGAACCCGTCATTGTTCCCTCCGAGATCGCGCCGGTTGTCGGTCGTGAGAATGCCGTTCCCGTTGGTGTCCGGATCCGTATCCGGCTCGAAGAAGAACGTCTGATCGAAGCGGGAAATCGTCGATTCCAGCGACAGCGAGGGGTTGAAGATCGCGTTTTCGGAGAGCGTCAGCGTGGGCCCGCCGCGGCCGAACGTATAGGCAGACTCCTTGTCGGTAAAGCTGTCGAGTCCGAGATTGAAGTCCTGCTCGTCGTCCCAGAGCCCGGTGAAGGTCAGGCGGTTGTCCGCCGTCATGTTCCAGGTCACCTTGGCGGTGAGCCGCTGGCTCTTGGTGGTCTGGACGAAGGCCTGGGTTCCGGCGTTGATCGGAACCTGCTCCTGGGAATACTCCGGCGCGAAGTAATAAAAGAGGTGATCCTTGATGAAAGGTCCCGACAGGGAGATGAAAGGATAAAGGTCGGTAAACGAGATGTTGCGGAACCCGTCCCGCTCCCCCAAGCCGCCCCGGACGTCGGCCCTGTCGATCCCGGCGCCGTCGCCGTCGAGCTTGTTGGTCCGCATCTCGAATTTGAACGTCCCCTTGAACTCGTTGCCGCCCGACTTCGTGATGATCTTGACGAAGCCTCCCTGGGCGCGGCTGAATTCCGCGCTGGCGCCCGAGGTGATGACCTCGATCTCTTCGATCGATTCCACGTTCAAGTTCTGCCCGAACTGCCCGGTGAACGGATCGGTCGTGCTGACGCCGTCCACGAGCGTCACGACGTCGGTGTCGCGCGCCCCATGGATGTTCGGGTTTCCGGTGTTGTTGACGTCGGTCACGCCGGGCGCCAGGGTGAGCACGTCCTGATAGTCGCGCCCCAGCACCGGGAGGCCCGAAATGAATTCGGAAGAAATGGTCGTCTTGATCTCGGTCTTCTCGGTGTCGACGACGTCTTCCTTGCCCTCCACCCGCTCGACCACTTTGAATTCAGGGCGCAGGGTGATGTTCTGGACGATCGTCCTTCCCTGCGGAATCTCGATGTCACGGAACTCGATCTTCTGGTACGTGGGGAACGACGCCCGCAGGACGTACCCTTTCCCGGCCGGAACCGGAGTGATGCGGAACTCCCCCTGGGCATTCGTGACACCGCCCATGGCCGCGATGCCGAGCGAGGGATTCTCCAGGGTGACCGTGACACCCGGGAGCGGATTTCCATCCTTGTCGACGACGATTCCCTTGAGGATGCTCGGGGTCGTCTGGGTGAGGCCCCAGGTCGAAACCAGGGCCAGCATGATGGCGGGGATTACCGCGAGACGGGAAGCTCGACGGTCGATCATGGCGCCTGCCTCCGGGTAGGTGAGGACGGGAGCTCTCGTCTTAGCGACAGAACCCTCCCCCCCGGGGGGATCCAACGTCGCCCTGATGACATGAACGGGATCGTCATTTTAGACATCCGAAACCGAGAGTGTCAACGACATAAACGTTCTCGCGAACGCGTTCGAGAGCAAGCTGTCGTAGGTTTATATTACGACCATCCCAATCGATGTCAAGGCTTTGCGCCGGCTGGACTGCGGTTTCATTGCAGCGGGGAGGAGGGCTCTAACGGGGTAACTTGACCCCCAGTCTCTTGATCTTCTCGTTCAGGGTGGTGGGTTTGATCCCCAGCATCTTGGCGGCTCGCCGCTGAACGCCCCGGGCTTGCTGAAGAGTCTCCTCGATGAGATCCCTTTCGAATTGGGCAACTGTTTCAGCGTAATCGAGTTCCACCTGCCGGAGGGCGTCCCCGTCCGGCGGTTTTTGGGCGGAGAATCGGCCGGACAGGACTTCGGCCGGCAGCAGGTCCAGGCCGATCGCACCCCCGCCCCCCAGAACCACGGCACGCTCCAGAAGATTCTCCAGCTCGCGCACGTTTCCCGGCCAGGAATGGTCCAAAAGGACCTCCATCGCCTCGGGGAGAATCTCCGGCAGCGGCCGGCCGTTCTCGAGGGCGAAGCGACGGAGAAAGTGACTGGCGAGAAGCGGGATGTCCTCCCGCCGATCCCTCAAAGGAGGGAGCTTCACGGTGATGACGTTGAGGCGGTAATAAAGATCCTCGCGAAAGCTGCCTTGATCGACGAGCTCCTTGAGGTCGATATTCGTGGCGGCGATGATTCGCACGTCCACCCGGAGGCTCTCTACCGCGCCGAGAGGAAGAAACTCCCGCTCCTGGATGACCCGGAGGAGCTTGGCCTGGACCTCCGGCTGGATGGAGCTGATTTCATCGAAGAACAGGGAACCGCTGTCCGCCACCTCGAAAAGGCCTTTCTTCGAAGCCACCGCTCCCGTGAAGGCTCCTTTCAGATGACCGAAGAGATTGCTTTCCAGAAGGTCCGCGGGGACGCTGCCGCTGTTCACCACCACGAAGGGGCGCGCCGCGCGCCGGCTGCGGTGATGGATGGCGTGCGCCACCAGCTCCTTGCCCGTGCCGCTCTCCCCCTGGATGAGCACCGTGCTGCGGCTGGGAGCGATCCGGTCGAGCAGGCGCTGCAGCTCCTGGAGCGGGCGGCTCGTTCCCACCAGCTCGCCCCCCCGGCCGCCCGTGGACAGGGCCCGGCGCAGCGTCCGGTTCTCGAACAGGAGATTCCTCTGGCTCAAGGCGTTGCGGACAGTGACCAGGACTTCCTCGTGGCGGAAGGGCTTGGAAAGGTAATCGAAGGCCCCCTCCTTCATCGCCTCCACAGCCGTTTCCACCGAGCCGAAGGCGGTGATCATCAGCACGATCTGCTCCGGTTCCTTCGCCTTGATGGCCCGTAGCATCTCCAACCCGCCCATCCCCGGGAGCATCAAGTCGAGTACCAGGAGATCGTAGGAGCCCCCCTCGAGGGCTCGCAGACCCTCCTCCGCCGAGGGCAGCGCATGCACCTCGTGTCCCGCCTCGGTCAGAACATGGATCAGGATGTCTCGGACCGTCTCCTCGTCGTCGATCACGAGGATCCGGGACGAGCCGCGGTCGACGTCCGATGAGATCGATTCTGTCGTCACGTGCTCAGGACCCCTGCCGGAGCTGAAAACCCTTCTCGTCCCGCAACGTCAGGTTCCGCACGGCGATTTTTCTCCGGCCGACGGAAAGATCGCTTTCCATGATCGTCGCAAACCCCTCTTTTTCCACCCGCAACGTGTAGTCGCGCGCCGCATCCACCCTGCAAAAGCAGAACACCCCCTCGGGATCGGTCAGCGCGACCCGCGCCTCTCCCTGCCGGCGCCCCAGCGTGACACGGACTCCCGCCATCGGCTTGCCTTGGGAGTCGATCACTTTCCCCGTGACGCCTCCGGGAGGCGGTCCGGCGGCCCGGTCGGCATCGGCGGCCCGACAGGCCCCCGCGGACGCCGCTCCGAGCAGGAGGGCTCCGACGATTGCCCGGCTCACGGTGACGAGGCTGTTCCCGCGTTCAGCCATGGGCCGTCTTCCGTGCGGCGGCGGGGACCTCCGCCGCGGGGAACAGAAGGGTGAACGTGCTTCCTGCGCCCTGCCTGCTCTCCACTTCCACCCGCCCCCCGTGCTCCCGGGCGATTTGCCGCACGATCGAGAGCCCGAGCCCGGTGCCTTCACCGGCAGGACGCGTCGTGAAGAAAGGCTCGAAGATCCGGGCCTGGATCGCGGCGGGAATCCCGACGCCGTTGTCGGTGACGCGGATCCTCAGATGGGCCTCTTGGTAATCGGTCGCCACTCCAATCTCGCCTCCCTCCGGCAGGGCCTGGGCCGCATTCAAGAGGAGGTTCATCACCGCCTGCTGCGCGCGTCCACGGTTCATTCGGGTGGCGGGGAGGCAGGCGGCGCGTTGCGTGGACACCCGGATCCGCTTGCCTTTAAGGTGCGGCTCGAAGAGCGAAAGACAATCGGCGACGACCGGGCCGGGATCCAGGATCTGGAACCCCTCTCCCTCGCGGCGTCGCGCAAAATTGAGGACCGACCCGGCGATCCCGGCGGCCCGGAAGGCCTGGTTCTCAATCTTGCGGAGCAGATCCATTTCCGGGAGCTTGGAGGAGAGCCGGGCCATGAGGATCTGGGCGTAGCTGGCAATCCCCGTCAAGGGGGTGTTGACCTCATGGGCGACCTGGGAAGCGAGGAGTCCCATGGAGGCGAGGTGATCCTGCCTCACCATCTTCTCCTCGAGCCGCGTCTCCTCGGTTACATCGTCGAGGGTGTAAACGTGTCCGCCGTCCTCCGGCATGGTCAGGGCGGCGCGCGTGACGTTGATGACCCGCGTGCGCCCGTCGGATGCGCCGAAAGAGTAGCGGAAGGCGCGGTCCTGGGCTCCGGACCGATTCCCCCGCCGGGAACGGTCGAGAAGGAGCAGGAGACCCCGCGGCAGGAGCCGATCCAGAGGAGCCCCTTTCAGGGAATCCTGTCCGAGGATGGCCGCGGCTGCCCCGTTCGCCAGCGTCACGAAACCCTGTCGATCGGCCAGGAGGATCCCGATACCGCTCGCCTCCAGAATCGCTTCGGTCTCCCCTCTCAGCTTCTCTTCCCGGAGAATCCGCTCCCGGATTTCCTGGTTAAGGCGGGCCGCGTCCACGCTCCGCGCCGCCTGATCCGCAATCAGGGAAAGCGATTCGAGCGCCTCCGCCTCGAGGGGCGCCCCGTCCCGGCGGGACCCGGTGAGAAGGATGGCCTTGAGATCGCCTCGGACGGACAGGGGGAAGAGGTACCGGCAGCCCGCGAATCGCACTGGCCCGACGCCGGGAGGAGATCCGTCTTCATCCAAGAACACCACTTCCCGTGTCGCCAGCTCCGCGACGAACCGCTCCCCGAGAATGGGAGTGGCGCTGCCCGGGGCCTCCGCCGCCAAGGGGACCCGCCGGAATCTGCTCTCACTTCCCTCCCGGACCAGCAGGACGGCGGAATCGAGACGGAAAAGCTCGACGAGACGACTCAAGAGGCCGCGCGCCAGCTCGTCCAAGTCGATCTCGCCGCTGAGGACGGTCCGGAGCTCAGGGAGGACCTGTCCAAGCGCCGGAGGCTGGCCGCCGAAGAGGGATTGAGTGACCCGCCGCGTCGGTCCGCGAAGGAGCATCATTGCGAGGGCCGAGCCCCCGAGAGGCAGTATCACCTCGGTGAGAATCCCGCCCCCGGACTCACCTCCCGTAAGGCGACCGAGAACCCACGAGAGCAGGAAAGCGCCTCCCAGGAGGACGGCCGTCCCGAGGGTCCCTTGAACCGCCCGGCGCAAGCTCCGGTCCAGGTCCACGGTCCGCTCCTGGAAGAGGGCCGCAGCGAACCCGAGCGGCAACAGACAAAGAGGAAACACCGAGAGCTCGCCGACGGGTCCCGGCGGGATCCTCAGAGCCACCGGGATGCCATAGAGAATCGCCAGCGGCAGCAAAGCCGCGGCGGCCGAGAGAGCGAGCCACCGCAGCCGCCATCGAATCCTGGCGCGAGGCGCCGTCCATAGACGAAGGAACAGGAGAAGGACGGCGGCCGCTCCGTAGATTGAGATCAACAAGAGCTCGAGACGATCCTTGAGCGCCACGGCCGAGAGCGGGTCGGAAAAGCGAAGCGCCCCGCGGAAGGGAATGAGATAGAGACTCAGGGCCATCAAGGCCAGCGAGGGAACGTACAGGGCGGCGCGCGGCAGGAACTTCGAGCTCCGCTTTTCTTCACCGTCCGCGATCCGCAGAACGAAATGAATCAGCAGCGGAGGCGCAAGCAGCCGGCCGGCCAAATCGCCCCAATAGAAGATCCAATCCAGGGCCCCCCCGCGGCCCCCCGGGGAGAGGGCGAACACCAGACACAGGGCGGCGCTCAGCAGGAAAAGGAGCGGCGCGGCCGGCTCGTTGCGGAGCCTCCAGACCGCCAGGCACCCGGCGCCAAGCCCGACGATCCCCGCCACCCACAAGTAATAGAAGAAGCGGTTCTCTTCTCCGTTCAACGACGGAATCAAGAGGAGCCGCGTCTCGGTCTCTCCGCGTCGCAGCCGATAAGCCGTCGCCGCCCCCCCTTTGCCCCAGAGCAGGTCGCGAAGTCCGGATGCGCCGGTGACGGGAGTCCCGTCGACCGAGAGGAGCCGGTCGCCGGGCTGGATTCCGGCGCGTTCTCCGGGACCGTCCGGCGCCACCCTCGCCGCCCTGAGGACGCCGGAAGCTTCCGCCCATCGGACCCCGTCCTCGCCGTGCAGAGAGGTGGCGCGATTCAGAAAGCTGAGAGCGCTGAGAGGGAGCAGGAGGAGTAGTCCGAGGGGAGCCAGCCAACGGACCGACAAAACGCTCGTCCTGGCCGGCATCAGAATTTCACCCCAAGGCCGCCGCTGATCCGATGAATCCTCTCCGGCCAGGGCTCGCCGCCGGCCTGGACGGACTCGACCCCCTCGCGGCTGAGCGTCTGAAAGGCGAGGAGCACTCTCCAGTCCGCGGGAATGCGCTTGCCCGCCAAAGGGACCTGCTGCAGGAAGGACAGGTCGACGCGCGAGGCCTGGTAGAGATCGCCGGAGGGGGCGGAAATCTCCAGGCCATCCAGCCTCCGGTAGTCGAGCCTCACCTCGGTGTCCGTCTTGGTGACCAAAGCCGAAGCTCGGAGCGTGAGGTAATGCACTTCACCGTCCACGAGGAAGAGGATGGGAGCGCCGTCCAAGCGGGCGGAAAGACGCCCCCGGACCCGGCCCGAATCGGTTCCAAGAGTTCCCTCGACTCCCCTGAGCCGCTTGGTCACCTTGAGCCCGACCTCCTCGACCCACGAAGAGGGGTCCGTCAAGAGAAGCTCGCCGGGATCCGCCGGACCTTGAGGATTGCTCCAGCCGCGTTCCATATCGTCATACGATGGATTTCGTTCCGCGTGCCCGGCGATCGTCCAGGACTCTCCCACCCGCTGAAGGATTTCAGCACGGTAGCCGAGGGAGGTCGGATCACCGCCGGTGGCCTCCGCGGCGGAGTTTCCGGCCGCATCGGACGACGAGCTTGATTCCATTCGGAAGAGGATTTGACCTTGAACGACGACCCGATCCCCCTCACGCCGGGCGCCGAGGCGGGGAATGACGGCGGACACCGGCCACCCTCCCCGGGATCGCTGGTAATCCAGCCCGATGCTCACGCTGAGCGGATTCGAGATCCGCCACGCATCCTCGCCGGAGAACGACAGAACCCAACCTCGATCCGCCCCTTCCGGACGGAAGCGCTCCATCTGGAATGGGACCAGGACCCACCCTTCGTCGCGCAGGCCGTAGCGGTAGAGCCGCGTCTGCGCCCGGACGCTCACCCGGTGCTCGGGCGACACATTGAACCCGTAGCGCGCTCCCGCGTCCCACCTTCTGTCCTGGATACCTTCTTCAGAATCGGATACCGGTGCGGCCTCGCCCGTCGAGAGCGGATAGCGCCCCTGGGCCTGGAGGAAACCGACGTTCATCTCCAGCCCTTTTCCTTCTTCCAGGTCACGGAGCCAATCGGCACGGTATCCCATGGTCCGGACTTCCTGGTCGGCAGAGGCAGGGGCGAGGGCCCCCAGGGAAGAGGCTTCTTGACGGTAGCTGTCGCGGTCGTACCGGGCCCGGACGCGAACCGAATCCGCTTCGCCGACACGGTAGTCCAAGCCGAGCCGGAGACGGTCCGCCCCTTCGTCTCGACCCGTCTCCTGGCCGCCTCCGGTGGTGAGAACCCCCAGGACACCGTCGACCTGCCAGCTCCCGTGCCCCAGAAGGTCGCCGTCGAAGCGCAACGCCGTCGTCCGGCCGCTGGCACCGCCTCCCTCAGAGCTCCGTCCCGAGAATCCGGGACTGGTCGTGTACCATTGCTCCACGTCGGCGTTGAACGGCAGGCTCCCGAGGGCTGCGACCCGCGGGCTGGAAGCCGACACGGGAGGACCACCGGGAAGCGCCCCGCTCTCCGCCGAGGGGCCGGGGACCTCCCTGCCGATCTGCTTAAGGAGATCGCTTCGGGGAGCTCGGAGGATCCAGTCCATCGAGTCGTTGCCGATCGGCGCGGCCGGAATATCCCGGCGCGGGATCAGGGTCAAGGCCAGCTTCGAGATCCAGCGCGTATGCACCTGGGCCAGCAGGATTTGATATCCCGGCTTGTTGAGAGCGAGGATGTACCGCCCCGGGTTGAGCCCCGATAATCGGAAGCGCCCCGACCGGTCGGTCTTAAATATCTCCGCCGGGCTTTCCCGACTTTCGCCTTCAGCGGAGAAGACCAGGACCTCGACGCCGGCGATGCCAGCGCCCAGGGGATCGAGGACGGCACCGCTCCATCCGCGAATATCCTCGGCCCGGGCGGGGGCAACAAGGAGAATGGCGGCGGAAAGGGAAAGGATGAGGGCAAGGGGTCGCGCGAAGCGGCGCGGTGGGGACAAACCTGGACCCACGACGATCCGGGATGCGTGCGATGCTTTGAGACGATTGTCGCTTTCCAAGTCCGGAGAATCCCCGAATAAAGATGACACGGGGTTCAGCGCCCCGGAAAACCGCGCTTACTGTAGTCGCATCAGTGTCCTGTGTCAATTCGTCCTGATTTTTGGATCCGGTCAAAGACTCAGAACAGGGCCGTCACCTCCAGCCGATACCGTATCCGGTCCCAGCCTTCCCGCTCCCGGTCACCGGCGGTGATTTCGAATTCGACCCTCGATGGAACCCGCGGATCCAGAAATAGCTCCTCACGAACCCCAATGGGATGAGAAAGTTCGGCTGACGGGCTGAGGGAGAGGACCTCCCCGGCGGCTTCCAGAATCAGACTCAGAGTCCGGCCTACCTGGTACTGCGGTGCAAGAGAGATCTCCATGCGTTCCTGCCGGACCCGCTTGCCGTTCCCCTTGTCCTCATCCAAGGTGACGCTTCGGGTGAAGGTGGCCGTCGCCGCCCCCCCGACCACCGCGAGGAGCTGGTTCTCGCTCCGCAGAGCGGCGCTCTCGCCCAGCTCGTAGACCCTCAGGGTGAGCGGAATCGGCGCCTGGCGGGCGCCCTCGACGGCGTCCGAGGGGGCTCGGAACCAACGGATGTTCAGGATCAGCTTGCTCGCCAGCGCCGCCGACTCATACACCTCCAACAGCTCGGAAGCTCCTTTCGACACCTCCGCGGAGACATCCCGGCGGATTTCCGAGCGCGACAGCGGGACTCCGGTCGTGGCCAGGACGTTCACTCGGGAGCGCAACCCGATGACGAGGCTGCTCTCGGCAAGACTGAGAGCCCGGACTTCAGCCCTCAAGGAGAGTTTTTCGACGCCTTTTTTCCCGGGCGCCGAGAACGAGAGCTCCTTGACCACCAAGGCCCCTCCCTTGCCGGCGAGGATTCGCGCTTCCTCCATCCCGAGGACCTGGGTTCCGTCCCCGCCCACCCGGAGGATCTCGATTTGGAGGTCGAGCGGCAAGGTCCTGACGGCCGATCCAGGAGCCTCGGCCCGAAGGGGTGTAAAAAAGAGGAAGCCGAAGAAGAGAAGAGCCGTTGTCGCGTTGTTCATGCCAGGGGAGGCGGGCGACCTTTTCATCGGGTGCGATTCTCGCCTTCCGAGACGGAACCGTCAAGCAGGACCCGAGTTCGCCTATCCTTGAAATCCTCCGTCCCATCCTCTATGCTTGCGGCCCGCCGGCGACCAATCGGTCGGGACTCGTCTCCGGCGGCGGGGAGGCAAGATGGCCATCGAGATCGCCGAAGTGCGCCATATCGCGAAGCTGGCCAATCTGGACTTCTCCGACGAAGAAATGCAGGTCTTGGCGCGCCAACTCAATGAAATTCTGGGCTACATCGAGAAGCTCGATGAGCTGGATATCGGGGCCATCGAGCCCACCTCCCACGTGACCGAGGTGAGCCACGCCTTCCGAGAAGACGTGGTGACTCCCTCCATTCCCGTCTCCGAGGCCCTCGCCAACGCCCCCGAGTCACGGGAGGGGCATTTCACGGTCCCCAAGGTCATCGGCTGAAACACCCTCGTCCCGCGGAGCCATGGTGCAAGAGATTTTCCACCTCACCGGCACGGAGATGCTCTCCAAGATCCGCTCTCGAGAGCTTTCCGCCACCGAGGCGGTGCGGGCCTGTCTCGAGCGCATCGCCGCGATCGACCCGCGGGTCCTGGCCTTTCGGACCGTCTTCCGGGAGGATGCGATGGCCCGCGCCAGAACGGTGGACGAAGCGCTCGCCCGGGGCTCCGATCCGGGACCTCTGGCCGGACTGCCGATAGCGCTGAAGGACATCCTCTGCACCGCGGGGCAGCCGACCACCTGCGGCTCGCGAATCCTGGCCGACTTCATTCCCTCCTTCGACGCGACCGTCGTCGAGAGGCTGAAGCGAGCGGGAGCGATCCCGATCGGGAAGACCAACATGGACGAATTCGCCATGGGTTCCTCCACGGAGAACTCGGGGTACGAGAAGACGAGGAACCCTTGGGATCTGAAGCGGGTCCCCGGGGGCTCCAGCGGAGGTTCCGCCGCCGCGGTCGCCGCCGACTTGGTGCCGGTCGCCCTCGGGTCCGACACGGGCGGATCGATCCGGCAGCCGGCCGCCCTGTGCGGGGTTCCGGGGCTCAAAACGACCTACGGGCGCGTCTCCCGGTTCGGTCTCGTCGCTTTCGCCTCCTCCCTCGATCAAGTCGGTCCCTTCGGCCGGTGCGTGGAAGACGTCGCGCGGGTGCTTGGTGCGATCGCCGGGCACGACCCCCGAGATTCCACCTCATCCCCCGCGCCGGTGTCCGACTACGTCGCGGAACTGCCGAGGGGCATCGCGGGCCTGCGCTTCGGCGTGCCCCGCGAGTACTTCCCGTCCGGCCTGGATGTGGAGATTGGCGCAGCGGTGGAGGGGGCCTTGGACCGGTTGCGCGGGCTGGGAGCGACCCTCGAAGAGGTTTCCCTCCCGCATACCGATTACACCATTCCGACCTACTACATCCTGGCGACGGCCGAAGCCTCCTCGAACCTGGCGCGCTACGACGGGGCCCGATATGGGTATCGAGACGCCGGCGCGCGCGAGCTCGGCGAGATGTACCGCCGGAGCCGCTCGGCCGGCTTCGGACCGGAGGTCAAACGGAGAATCATGCTCGGGACTTACGTCCTCAGCTCCGGATATTACGACGCCTATTACTTGAAGGCGCAAAAGGTCCGGACCCTCCTGAGACGCGATTTCGACGAGGCGTTCAAGACGGTCGACCTCCTGGTGACTCCGACGACTCCGGCCCCGGCCTTCCGGTTCGGCGAGAAGACCGACGACCCCTTGCAGATGTACCTTTCGGACATTTTCACCGCCACCATCAACCTGGTGGGCGTCCCCGCCCTCTCGCTGCCGTGCGGAGTGAACGGACAGGGCCTCCCCCTCGGCCTGCAAATCATCGGCCGCCCCTTCGGCGAAGCCGACGTGCTCCGCGCCGGGGCGGCGTTGGAGGCGGAGATGGGATTCCGCTTCCGTCATCGCCCGCAGGCGATCCTTCACTGACGGAGTGATGCGGAGTCCCGGCCTTCTAGGCCTCCCGGCTCTCCTGCTCACCGCCGTCCTGGCCGCCACCCCCCAGGACCCTCGCGCCCTGACCTCGTCTTTTTCGGAAATCTCCGAAAGGGTCCGCACCTTCGAGGCGGGGCCCGGCATCCGGATACACCTTGCCGAGAACAACGCTCTCTTCCTGGAAGTGTTGCGGCAGGAGGGAGACACGCTGGAGACGGTGGCGCGGAAGGTCATGGACGATCCCGCCCGCTGGGAGCTTCTCAAAGCCTTCAACCCCGGGCAGGAAAGCGGCGCGCCGGCCGGCAAGCGCTTCGTCCGGGTGCCCTACGAGGAGCTCCAGGCTTCCTACAAGCTGCTGACCATGGCCCGCCTTTTCCCGGAGGATTCCCTGTCGGGCGACTTCTGGGTTCATCGTACCGGGAAGGGCAGGATCCCGATGGCTTCCGAGAGCCTGTGGCACCTCGCCTTCTGGTTCACGGGGAACGGACGGAACTTCCAGGTGATCGCCGATCTCAATTCCCTGAGGAATCTCGAGCCGGTTCAGGGCCAGGCGATCCGGATTCCGCGCTCTCTCCTTCTGCCGGTCTTCACTTCACCCGTTCCTTCCGAAGTGGGCGAGCTTCGGTTCGGGCGGGACGAGCAAGGGGAGTTCGCGACGTATCGCCTGAAGAAGGGAGAGGCGATCTACTCGTCGGTGGTCATCCGCTTCACCGGCCTTCTGGAGGCGGACGAAGTCAACCAGATGGCGACCACGGTGGCGCGGCGCAGCGGCATCGCGGACGTCCGCACGCTGGCGGTGGGCTACGAGGTGAAGATTCCGGCCGAATACATCCTTCCCGAGTTCCTCCCGCCCGGAAATCCGCGGCGCATCGAATTCGAGCTCAGCCGGCGTGAGGTGGCGCGCTTCAGGAACCAGGCCGTCAGCAAGGGACTGGAAGGCGTGACGGTGATTCTGGACGCGGGCCACGGCGGGAGGGACATCGGCGCGGCCCACAACGGGATCTGGGAGAGCGATTACGTCTACGACGTTCTCTGCCGGATCAAAGCGAGGCTCGAGAAGGACACCGCGGCCCAGGTCCTCACGACGATCAAGGACGCCCAGTATGGATACCGAGTCTTCGACTCGCAGCGGATTCCCCTGAACCAGAGCGAGGTGGTGCTCACCACGCCGCCCCTGCGCCTCTCGTCCCCGGTCCCGAACGGCGTCGGCGTGAATCTGCGCTGGTATCTCGCAAACTCCTACTTCCGCAGCCTCATCCGCAAAGGGGTCGATCCGGAGAAGATCGTCTTCGCCTCGATTCACGCTGATTCTCTGCATCCCTCCCTCCGCGGGACGATGGTCTACGTCCCCGGCGAGCAATATCGGAAGCAGACCTACGGCTATTCGGGGGCCGCCTACCACGCGCGGAAGGAGGTCCGGGAACGTCCCTACGTGTCGTTCGCCAAGGACCGGCGCCAGAAGTCGGAGGGCCTGTCGCGCGAGTTCGCGGCCCACGTCCTGAAGGCCCTCAGCAAGCGGGGGGCAAGGATTCATCCCTACCAGCCGGTCCGGGACCGGATCATCCGGAAGACGCGCCCCTGGGTTCCGGCGGTCCTGCGATGCAACGAGACGTTCGTGCAGATCCTCCTGGAGGCCTGCAACATCAACAACCGCGCCGACGCGAAGCTCCTCGGAGAGCCCCTCTACCGGCAGAAGGTCGCGGACGCTTTCGTGGACGCGCTGTTGAGCTATTACGCGTGAGCCGGAAGAATCCGGCTGCGGATGTGAGCGATCGGAATGGAGCCGAACTGCAGAAGGCGATCGTGGAAGCCGCGCAAGGAGAACGCCGCTCCCTCCACCTTGCTAAGGTCCTCCCGAAGCTTGAGGATTTCCCGCTTTCCCACCGCGTAGGACAAAGGCTGGGTGGGAGTCTTCGTGTAGCGCTTCACTTCCCCCGCCGCCCCGGCGGGATCCAGCTTCGCCGTCTCCACGAGCAGACGCACCGCTTCCTGGTCCGAGAACGTCCCCGTGTGGAGCCCGACGTCGATCACCACCCGGCAGGACCTCCACAGATAATCCTTGAGCTGAAGAAGTCTCGTGCGGGGATCGAGGTAGAAGCCCCGCTCGCCCATTAGCTCCTCGCAATAGAGCGCCCAGCCTTCGACCATGACCGGAGTCCAGATCTGCCGGCGCACTTTCGTGGCCGCGCGGTTGGCGAGCGAGATTTGCAGGTGGTGCCCGGGATACCCCTCGTGGACGGCGGTGATCGGGATCCCAGGCACGACGTGCCCTTGCATCCTCAAGGCGCGCTCGGCGGGAGGAAGCCCCGGGTCGGCGGGGGTGACCCAGAAGTAGCCCTCCTGCTTTGGCTCGAAGGGCGCCGGAGGGACATAGGCGGCGAACGGAGTCGTTTTCCGCTCGAAAACGGGGGTCTCCACCACCTGAAGCGTCTCCCCTGGAGGAAAGGTGAAAAGACTCTGTTCCATGAGAAAACGGCGGGCCCGAACGATCTCGTCCCGGTAGAGGGTCAAAAGGCTCCCCGGCTCGGGGACCTCTCTTTTGCAGATCTCCACCTGCTCCTGCCAGCTCGAGCCCCCCGGAGCCCGGGCGGCCTCCTTCTGGAGCAGCGCGAGCGTCCGCCGCACTTCCTCGCGACCGAAGGCCTCCAGGCTGGCCGCATCGTCGGAAAGACCGTGCGCCTCGCGGAGCATGAAATCGAACATCTCCCTCCCGACGGCGTAGTCCCCTCGGGCGGCCGGACGGATCTTCTCGGCGAGGAATCTCTCGTACCCTTCGACGGCGCGCCGCGCCGATTCCGAGGCCCTCCTGAAATCGGAGTGAAGTCCCGGGGAGAGCTCCCGGGACCACGGGATCGATTGGGTGAAGAACTCGGCGGCGGAGGCGGTGAGATCGGCGGACATCTCGGCCCACAGCGGCGGCACTTCCTCGGGACGCGAGAGATTCTCGCGGGCCTCGTCCAACATCGCAGGCACCGCATTCAGGCGCGACACTGCGGAGCGCGCCCGTTCTTCCGCCGGCGCGAAGTCGCGCATCATGAGCAGGTAGACGCCGTAGGTCGCGTCCTCGAGATACGAGCCCGGATTGCGGTGCGGGAGGCGCAGCTCCTCCTCAATCCTCAGCGCCGTCCGCAGCTCTCCCGCGAGGAGCTGCAAGTCCAGGCGCTCATCGGGCGAGAACGGGTCCGAAGTTGCCCGCAGCCTCTCCAGCTCGCGGAGGTGGCGCGCCAAATCGGCCCGTTTTTCGGCGAGAGCGCCGGGATGGAACGACCCCAGCCGGCCGTCGTAGTCGTGGATGCCCAGGAACGTGGCGTTCACCGGCCAGTGTCGCCAGAGGGAGCGCAGGACCGTTTCGCAGAATTCGGCGACCGAAGAGGCCATGTTCTTCCCGGGCTTGGCGTGAGCGACGGATTATACTCCGCCTTGACACCGTTTTCCGCGCTATGGAAGAATCCCGTCTTTCCCAGACCGACGCGGGAGATCCGACGCCGTGAAGATACTCGTCGTGGGAGGAGGCGGCCGGGAGCACGCGCTCGCATGGAAGCTCCGCCAGAGCCCCCAGGTCGACGATCTCTATGCCGCCCCCGGCAACGCCGGGATCGCCGCCCTGGCCGATTGCGTGCCGATCGATCCTTCCAGCATCGTGGAACTGGCCGACTTCGCCGAGAAGCTGCGGATCGATCTGACGGTCGTCGGCCCCGAGCTTCCCCTCACCCTGGGTATCGCGGAGGAATTCCAGAAGCGGGACCTGCGGATTTTCGGGGCTTCCCAGGCCGCGGCGGAGATCGAGCGGAGCAAGGTCTTCGCCAAGGAATTCATGCGCCGGCATCGGATCCCCACGGCCGCATTCAGCGCGTGCGCGACCAGCGACGAGGCCCTCGCCGCGCTGGCCGGGCACGGCAAGTCGGGCTATCCCGTCGTCCTGAAGGCCGACGGGCTGGCGGCCGGGAAGGGGGTGTTGATCGCCGAAAGCCCCTCGGAGGCCGAGGCGGCGATCATCGACATCATGAAGCGCCGGAAGTTCGGCAACGCGGGCGACCGGATGATCATCGAGGATTTCCTGCGCGGCCCGGAAGTCTCTTTCTTCGCCCTCTCCGACGGCGAGCACGTCCTTCCTCTGGTCACCTGCCAGGATTACAAGCGGATCGGCGACCACAACCGGGGCGCCAATACCGGCGGAATGGGCTCGTTCTCCCCTTCCGTGTGCGTGACTCAACCCGTCTTCGAGGGCGTGGTGGAGAAGGTCCTGCGCCCGGCCATCAGGGGGCTCGCGCAGGAGGGGCGTCCCTACCGCGGCGTGCTGTACGCCGGGATCATCCTCACGGAGCAGGGTCCCCAGGTCCTGGAGTTCAATGCCCGCTTCGGCGACCCGGAGACCCAGGTCTTGCTGCCGCGGCTCAAGAGCGATCTCGCTCCGATCCTGCTGGCGGCCGCCGAAGGCCGCTTGAGCGCGGCCAATCCGGAGTGGAGCCGGGACCGGGCCGTGTGCGTGGTGATGGCTTCGGAGGGGTACCCCGAAGCCCACGAAAGCGGCAAGGAGATCCAAGGGCTGGAGCGCGCCGCGTCCGTGCAGGGCGTCACCATCTTTCACGCCGGAACGCTCCGCGAGGATGGAAAGATCTTCACGGCCGGCGGCAGGGTGCTCGGCGTGGCGTCGCGCCAGGCGAGCTTCGAAGCGGCCCGTCGGTCCGCGTACGCTGCCGTGGAGTCGATCCGGTTCGAGAACCGCTACTTCCGCAACGACATCGGCGCCGACGCCGTGCGGCACGAGCAGACGGCGGGACCGGCAGTCCCGGCGAAACCAGGAGCCAAGGGGATCGCATGAGCAAAACCCGACCTCAGGTGGGAATCGTCCTCGGGAGCGAAAACGATCTCCCTCGCATCACGAAGGGCGTGGAGCTGTTGAAGAAATTCGGGGTCGAGATCGAAGTGGAGCTTTCGTCGGCTCATCGGGCTCCGGAAAAAACCGCCCGTTACGCCCGGGAAGCCGAAGGGCGCGGCCTCAAGGTCCTGATCGGGGTCGCCGGCTTCGCGAACCATCTCGCCGGCACGCTCGCGGCGAATTCGTTCCTGCCGGTCATCGGAGTGCCGCTTGACTCCTCCCCTCTCAACGGTCTCGACGCGCTGCTGTCCACGGTCCAGATGCCCTCCGGCGTTCCCGTGGCCACCGTGACCATCGGGGAGGCCGGAGCCGTCAACGCCGCCGTCCTGGCCGTCCAGATTCTGGCCACCGCCGACGCCGAGCTGAAGAAGGCTCTTCGCGAGTACCGGGAAGAGATGACCGAGAAGGTGGTCCGGCGGGCCGAGGAAATCCGGAACCGAACGTGAGCCGGCCATCGCTCTATCACGTCGCCACGCTGGGCTGCAAGCTCAACCAATTCGACTCCGCCGCCCTCGAGTCGCTTCTCCTTCTCCACGGCATGAAGCGGACCGGCGATCCCGCGCAGGCGCGCGTGGTCGTGGTGAACACCTGCACCGTCACCTCCGCCGCCGACTCCCAGTCCCGGCAGGCGATTCGCAGGCTGCGGCGTCAAAGTCCCGATGGCATGCTGATCGTCACGGGCTGCTACGCGCAGCGGGACCCCGGGGCGATCGCGGCGATCCCAGGGGTCGACGCGGTGGTCGGTCTGCGCGGCCAGCGGCAAATCCCGGAGCTGATCCGGCGGCTCGCCCCGGAAGCGCTGCCGGTGGCCTGCATCGAATCGGCGGAGAACCCGCTTCCCTGTTTCGCCGATCGCACCCGCGCGTTCCTGAAGATCCAGGAGGGGTGCGACCTTCGCTGCTCCTACTGCGTGATACCTTTCGTGCGCGGCGCGAGCCGGAGCGTCGCTCCCGCGGCGGTGCTCGACCAAATCGCCCGTCTGGCGGAGAGCGGCTTCCAGGAAATCGTCTTCACGGGGGTGAACACAGGAGACTACGGTAAAGACCTGACTCCGCCCACCTCGCTCGCCGCCCTGCTTCGCCGCGCCTGCGAAGTGCCGGGAGTCGGAAGGTTGCGGCTCAATTCGGTCGAGCCGCGCGGCGTGACGGAGGACTTGATCGAGGTCCTCGCCGCCTCCGGCAAGATCGCGCCGCATCTCCAGGTCCCACTGCAAAGCGGGTCCGATCCGGTTCTGGCGAGGATGCGCCGCCCCTACCGGACCCGGGACTACCGGAAGGTGCTCGAGAAGGTCCGCAGGCGGATTCCGGAGGCGGGTCTGGGGGCCGACGTGATCGTCGGGTTCCCCGGCGAGACGGAACAGGATTTTCTGGAGACGCGCGATTTCATCGCCGCCTCCGAGCTCAATTACCTGCACGTTTTCAGCTTCACGCCGCGGCCGGGCACTCCCGCAGCGGGCATGCCGGGGGCCCTTCCGGGCGGCGTCCTCAAGCAGAGAAGCGCCGCCCTCCGCGATACCGGACAGGAGCTGTCGCGCCGGTTCCGCGACTCGTTCGTCGGCAAGGAGCTGGAAGTCCTGGGCCTGCGGGAGGTTCTCCCGGAGGGTCGCGTCCGGGGGCTCTCGGGCAACTTCATCGACGTCGAGCTTGAGGCCGAGCCGGAGCTCTCCTTCAACCGCCTCCTCCGGGCCCGGGTCACCGCGGCGGGACGCAGCTCCGTCACGGCGGTTCCTTGCACTTCGCCCGCCTGGGAGAGATGCCGTTGAGCAAGATTCCTTCCCGCCGCCGGATCGACGCGGAGCGGCGCCGCCTGGACCAGCAGCTCCTCGCCCATCTCGACGCGGGGGAGATCAAGGAGGCGATCCGCCTGGAGCCCCGTTATCGGGAACTCTCCCGGCGCGCCGGAGCGCCGGAGCTCCTCGGTTACTTTCTCCTGGATCTCGGTGACGTCCATTACGACAAGGAGACCTATCCCGAGGCCTTGAAATACTATCTGGCGGGGTTGAGCGAGCTCGGCGCCGATCCCCTCGAGCAGGGAGTCGCCTCGCTTCAGGTGGCCTTCTGCTACTCCTTCCAGCATCGTTACGAGGAAGCCCTGAAGTGGCTGGACCGCTGCTTGGAGAACCGGGCCTTCTATCAGAACGGCCGGGCCGCGGGCTTTTCCGAGCGGGCCCGCATCGAGGTGGAGCGCCATCAGCGCTACCCCGAATCGGTCCATCACTATCTCTGCGCGCTGGAGCTGTACGATCCACGGAAGCCGTATTACAGCGCCGAAGGACATCAGGCGACTCTCTACGGCCTGGCCGCCACGTTCGACGAGGCGCGGATGCCGGCCCACGCGCGGACCTACTATCAGAAAGTGGTCAAATTCGGACACCCGGAGTTCGGCTACGTGAAAGAGGCTCGGAGCGGCCTGGAGCATCTCGAAAAGACGCCTGATCCCCTTCCCTGAGCGTCGCTCGCGGAGACAAAAAAACCCGCCGGCTCCCGGAGAGCCGGCGGGTTTTCTTCTTCCGCCGTCCGCCAGCGAATCGCTAGCTCTTCTTCACCAGATCCTTCAGATTCTTCGCGACGCTGAACTTGGCGACCGTCTTGGCGGGGATCTTGATGGCCTGACCGGTGGCGGGGTTGCGCCCCATGCGGGCCTTACGCTTCACGACCTTGAACTTCCCGAGACCGGCGAGCGGAACCTCCCCGCCCTTCTTCATCGTCTTCTCGACGATGGAGGTGAATCCTTCCAGGAAGGTCTTCGCCGCCTTCTTCTCGCAGCCGCATTCCTTGGCAATCGCCTCGATCAGATCGGTCCGGGTCATCTTGCTCACGCTTGAATTCCTCCGGGAGGGGCCGACATGGCTCCAACGCGCGCTTCTTCTACCATTTTCTTGCGGGGGAATCAAGCCTGGGGTGAGGATCGATCGGAACGGGCTCCGGTCGCGCCTCGTCTGAACGCACGCTTCGTCGGGACTGTTCTCCGGCGCGCGCCCGCCGGCCGGGTCAGCGTGGCCGCGGGCCGACGCTGAGAAGGTTCCAATGATCTCCGGCTTTTCCGACGGCCAGGTGAACGCGGTCCCCGACGCGATGCCCGCCGCTGACCGATCTTTCGACGAGGATGGGGCCGATTTCGCGCGCTTCCCCGTCGCGGCGCCCGTAGAGAATCCCTTCCTGAACCTTCGTGAGGACGAACTCTCCGCTCAGGACGGCGGTGTATTCGCCGGGCACGTGAAAATCCTTCTCTTCGGGGGGGCCGGGAGGGGTGGCATCGTCCTCCGACCCTTCCTCCCGGTCGAGCGCGGAGAGATCTTCGCCTCCGAGGATCGACTCCCGATTCTCCTCGAAATCCTCCGGTCCGATCAGCCCCGCGCCGAACAGCCATTCGTTGAGGCGGCGCATCGCGGCCCGAGCCTCCTCCACGGAGCTCGCGGCGAGTCCCTCCTTCTCCTGCAGGTACCAATCCAGATACTGGGAGAAGTGGAAGCACCGCAGCCGATCCAGGCGCGCGGCCGCCGCCGCATCGCGGGGCGGGGTCCCCGGCCGTCCCAGGCCGCCGTGGATCTCGAGGAAGCCCCGGAATCTCTCGATCTCCGCGCCATCGGGGAAGGCCGCGCCGAGAGCCTCCCGGTATCGGGCCAGGGCCGCGTCCAAGGTCAACGACTTCACCGCCCCCAGCCTCCCGCCGCGGCTCCCCGCACCGTCAGCTCCACTCCACGGGCAGCCGGACTCTCCTTCCTTCCCGATCGTGGTAGAGGAGAAACTGGTTCTCCATCCCGAACCGGTGGAGGTCGCGGGTCACCTCCACGTCCTTCCGGCAATAGGTCTCGATGAGATCAAATCGTCCTTCCTTCACCCAGGCAAGGGACTGCAGACCCTCGGCCAGTTTCCGCGCGCCCAGGGTCGCCCCGGCGAGGGCATCGAGGCGCAGCCGGAATCCGAGCTTCGCGTGGATGTACGCCAGGAGGTCGAACGTCCGGATCCTGCCCAGATCCCAGGGGGTATACCCGGAGAGCACCGGGAGATCGAAACGGTCGATGTTGAAGCCCACCACTTGATCGGCCGTCACGAGATCCAGCAAGAGCCGCTCGATCTCCTGCTCCCGGTAGACGCGGTATTCCTGCCGCCCTTCGTCGAAGACCACGCCGATCGACATCCCCATCCGGGCGACCTGCGCCCACCCGCCCACCTCTTCGGCACTGCGCAGGGTCTCCAGATCGAAATAGAGAATCTTCGACTCTGGACCGAACCGCGGCGGCGGCGCCCCGCCGGCCTTCGGAGAAGGGACCTCCGGCGTCGTCTCCTCCGCCGCGGCCTCCGCCTCGAGAGGGATTCCGCCGACGAGCACGCCGAGAATGAGCGACGCGGAACGTTTGTCCAGCGGCTGGTTGCCGTTGCCGCATTTCGGAGAGTGAATGCAGGAGGGGCACCCGCTCTCGCAGCGGCAGCCGTCGATCAGCCTTGCCGTGCGTTCCAGAAGGTCTTCGAGCGATTCATATCCCTTGGCGGCCAGGCCCACGCCTCCCGGGTAGCCGTCGTAGATGAACACGGCGGCGCGCCCGATTTGGGGATGGAGCGGATAGGAGATTCCCCCCACGTCGGAGCGATCGCAGATGGCCAGCAGCGGAAACAGCGAGATCGCGGCGTGCTCGACGGCGTGGATTCCTCCCATGAAGTGCCCTTGCCGGGCCACCACCATGCCGCGCAGCGCCTCGGGAAGCTCCGCCCAAAGGCCTACGGTCTCGAACAGGATCGGCGGAAGCGTCAACGGATGCGAGGAGAGACGATCCCGGCCGCTGAGCCGCCGCTTCTCGTAACCGAGAATCTGCTCGGTGACCTTCAGCCTTCCGAGCTTCACTTGGGCCGGGCCGAGCTTCCGGCAGGCCATCGTCTCGAGAATCTCGGTCTGCTTCTCGGCCTTGACCTCCGTGTAATAGTCGGAGTCCACCGGTTCGGCCTTCACTTTTCGATTCTCGACGTCCAGCGCGCGCACCAGGTATTGCTGGCCCAAGTGGAGGTAGATGGCCCCTTGGTGGCATTCGTGGAACGCCCGCACGGCGTCCACCGTCCCGATCACCCGGGCCGCGCGGTCCCTTTCCTCCGCTCGCAGGATGGTGTAGGTGTTGCCGATTCCTCTCAGGTTCACGCCGCGCTGGGGCCGGCGCCGAAAGGAATACCATCGCTCGGAATCGGCGTCACGGACCAGCCCCCCTTGGCGCTCCAGCTCCTGCACCGCCCCGAACGCGCCCGGCGCGTAGCGCGGCGCGTCGCGCTCGCGGGTGAGGGGAATCTCGGCGCCGGCGCACACGAGATGATCGGAGGCGATCACGCGGTTCCCGGGGTCGAAGACGACTTTCTCGAAGCCGCGCGCGAAGAACTCCCCGGGCTCACGCATGAAATACTGGTCCAGGGCGTCCGGCATTCCCACCAGGCACGTGAGGGATTCCCGCGCCTCCCGGCCGACCCTGCCGATTCGCTGCCAGGACGACACGATCGACCCGGGATATCCCACGAGGATGCAGACGTCCAGCCCGCCGATGTCGACGCCGAGCTCCAGGGCGCTGGTGGAAACGACCCCCCGCACCTCGCCGGTCAGGAGCTTCCGCTCGATCGCCCGTCTCTCTTCCGGCAGATATCCGGCGCGATAGGAGGAAATCTGGCCGCGCAGGTGCGGCTCCTGCTGCACGATCCAGGAATGGATCAGCTCGGTGATCTTCCGGGCCTTGGTGAAGGCGATCGTCCTGAACCCCTCCCGAAGGGATCGCGACAAGAGCTTCACGGCCGCGCTGTAAGGGCTCGCGGAGGGATTGATGAACAGGATGTGCTTCGCCGAGCGGGGGGCGCCGTTGCGGTCCACCAGGGCGAACGGGAGTCCGGTCAGGCTTTGTCCCAGCTCTCCAGGATTGGCGATCGTGGCCGAGCAGGCCACGAAGCGGGGCGCCGCGCCATGGTGCTCCGCGATCCGGCGCAGGCGCACGAGAATGTGGTGGAAGTGGCTTCCGAAGATCCCCTTGTAGACGTGCAGCTCATCCAGGACGACGATCCGCAGCCGTGAAAAGAACTCCCGCCAGTCCTCATGGTAGGCGAGCAGTCCGAGGTGGAGCATGTCGGGATTCGTGATCAGAATGTCGGGCGGGTCGGCCTTGATCGCCTTGCGCTTCGAGGGGGGGGTGTCGCCGTCGTAGATCTCCGCGCGTATCGACCGGCCTCCTCCGAGATCCTCCCCGAAGGCCCGGACGGCCTTGAGCTGATCCTGCTCCAGCGCCTTGTAGGGGAAGACGTACAAGGCCCGGGCCCCCGGCTCGCGGGCGACCCTCTCGAACGTCGGAAGGATGTAGATGAGACTCTTGCCCGACGCGGTCGGCGTCACCACCACGACGTTCTGTCCGCTCCGGACCCGGTCGATCGCCTCGGCCTGGTGGGAGTAGAGCTGCCGGATTCCCTGGCGGGCCAGGGCCGCCGCGAGCGGCGCGTCGAGCGCCGGGGACGGCGCCGCATATCGGCCGGGCGAGGCGGGAAAGGACCGCGCTTCCACCAGATCGGGGCCGAAATCGGGGGAAGCTTGGAGGGCACGAACGAATTCGATCATCCGCTAGGCTCGCTGGTAGTCGTAGAACCCCCGTCCCGATTTCCTTCCCAGGCTGCCGGCCTCCACCATCTTCTTCAGGAGCGGACAGGGACGGTATTTGGGATCTCCGAATCCTTCGCGCAGGATCTCGAGGATGGAAAGACAGGTGTCGAGACCGATGAAGTCGGCCAGGGCAAGCGGTCCCATGGGATGATTCATCCCCAGCTTCATCACGGTGTCGATCGCTTCCCGCGTGGCGACGCCTTCCCAGAGGGCGTAGATCGCCTCGTTGATCATCGGCATCAAGACCCGGTTCGAAATGAATCCCGGATAATCGTGCACCTCCACCGGCACCTTTCCCCATTTCTCCGACAGCGCGCGGACCGCCTCCCACGTCGGGTCGGCGGTGGCGTGGCCCCGGATCACTTCGACGAGCTTCATGATCGGGACGGGATTCATGAAATGCATCCCGATGACGTCGGCGGGGCGGCCGGTCGCCGACGCGATCCGGGTGATGGAAATGGAGGAGGTGTTGGAAGCCAGGATGACGCCCGGGCGGCAGAACCGGTCCAGCTCGGCGAAGATCCTGCGCTTCAGCTCGAGATCTTCGTTCACGGCTTCCACCACGAAGTCGGCCGCGGAGAGCCTCTCCAGATCCATGACGCCGGAGATGCGCGACAGGGTCGCGGCCTTGTCGGCCGCGGCGATCGTGCCTTTCTCCACGCCTCGCTGCAGGCTTTTTCCGATGGCCTCGAGCGCCCGTTGAACCAGCTCGGGAGCGCGCTCCGCCATCAGGACCGCATGGCCCGCCTGGGCGGCCACCTGGGCGATCCCGTGTCCCATCGTGCCGCCCCCCACCACGCCGATCGTTCGGATCTCCATGCTCTCCCCCTCGGGCGTCCGGCCGGACTATTTTGCGGGCATCGCACGGATGGCCATGGCGACGGCGTTGCCGCCGCCGAGGCACAGGGCAGCGATTCCTTTCGTTCCCCCTCGATCCTGGAGAGCGTGGACGAGCGTCGTGAGAATCCTGGCGCCGCTCGCTCCGATGGGGTGGCCCAGCGCCACCGCCCCCCCGTGCACGTTCACTCGATCCGGCGGAAGCTTCAGCTCCCGGATCAAGGCGATGGCCTGAACCGAGAAGGCCTCGTTCAGCTCGTAGAGATCGACCTCTTCCCGCCTCCAGCCGGTTTTCTTCAGGACCTCTTCCACGGCGCCCAGCGGCGCCATCATGACCCACGCCGGCTCCAGACCGGAGGTGGCGTAGGCGACGACCTCGGCTTGCGGCTTGATCGAGTGCTTCGCCGCCGCGCGCTCCGACAGGACCAGCATCGCCGAGGCTCCGTCGTTGACGCCCGGCGCGTTGCCGGCCGTCACCGTTCCGTCCGTCTTGAAGGCGGGCTTCAATTTGGCCAGCGCCTCCAGGGTGGTGTCGCGCCGCGGCCCTTCGTCCCAATCGAAGCGCATCGGATCGCCCTTCTTCTGGGGAATGTCCAACGGCAAGATCTCGCTCTTGAATTTCCCCGCATCGAGCGCGGCGATCGCCTTCCGGTGGCTGTTGCAGGCATACTCATCCTGGGCGCGCCGGCTGATGTCGTACTTCTCCGCGACGTTCTCCCCCGTGCATCCCATGTGATAGTTCTCGTAGACATCCCAGAGCCCGTCGCTGATCATGGAATCGAGCACCGGAGCGTTGCCCATCCGGTATCCTTCCCGGGCCCCCATGAGAAGATAGGGAGCGTTGCTCATGCTTTCCATGCCGCCGGCCACCACGATCTCCTCGTCTCCCAGCGTCACCGCCTGGGAGGCGAGGACGACGGCCTTGAGTCCCGACCCGCATACCTTGTTGACGGTCATGGCGGCCACCTTTCCGGGGAGTCCTCCCCGAAGTGCAGCCTGCCGGGC
>DASYRE010000012.1 GCA_036004685.1 Candidatus Polarisedimenticolia bacterium
CCGAGGTCGCCGAGGCGCCCGGATCGCAAGGCGCGCCAGAGCGTCGCGTACCCAAGGCGGTACGCAAGCGAGGCGCAACGCGGCGAGCCGGGATGGATCGGGGGCCGAATGTAACATGATTTTTGAGACGCGACACTAGCACCAGCCCCCCGCCCGCGACGATCGCCGGCCGCGCTTCTTCTCGACGATCCCGAGTCGTTTTCCGCCGGCCTCCCCGCCAGGCGGAAAGCCGACGCCGGGAAGCCGGTGGGGTGGGCTGATTCTAGACGTCGTCCCGGAAAGCCGGCGCGGCACGGAAAGCCGTCAGAAATCTGTCGCCGATCTTTCGTGATCCCGCTTCTTGCGACATCTATATTTCTCTGAGGTCGCCGCGCCCATCGCGGTGCTTGGCGGCGACCGAGTCGTTTCCTCGGAGGAAAGCAGACGATGAAAACCATGAGGGTTTCAAGCGTCCTGGCGATCCTGATCTTCTCCGCGCTGGCTTCCGCCTGCGTCACCGTGGCGCCGCAGCGCGTCGAGGTCCAGCCCGCGCCGCGGAGAGTCGCCGTCCCGATCGGGGCTGAAGAGCAGCCCTTCTACGACGATTTGTCTCTGTACGGCGAGTGGATCTACGTCTCCGGCCCCGGATGGGTCTGGTGTCCTTCAGAGACCGAGGCCGGGTGGCGTCCCTATCAGCTCGGCCATTGGGTGCTCACCGATTACGGCTGGACGTGGGCTTCGGACGAAGAATTCGGCTGGGCCGTCTACCACTACGGCCGCTGGCACAGCGACCCGGCTTACGGCTGGGTCTGGGTCCCGGGCACCGAGTGGGGACCGGCCTGGGTCGCCTGGCATCAGGGAGGAGACTGGATCGGCTGGGCGCCCCTTCCCTGGCAGGTGCGCTGGAGAGCCGGGATCGGGCTGGATTGGGGCAGCGTTCGGATCGACGTGGCGCTGGCTCCCTCGTCCTGGTATTTCGTCCGGACCCGCTATCTCGTCGATCCCGGGCTGCGCTTCCGGATCGCGTCCCCGGATCAGAACGTCACGTTGATTCGCCTGACGCAGCACGTGACGAATTACACCTACGTCGACAACCGCATCGTCGATCAGAGCATCCGCGCCGACTTCGTCGGCCGGGCGGTGGGGCGCCCGATCCGGCGTTACCCGCTGCGGGAAGCGGAATCTCCGGAAATGTCGTCCGGCGGCGGCGTGCGCGACGGCGAGTTCGTCGTCTACCGTCCGGGGATGGCGCGCGGCGGGCGCCCGCCGGGACGGAGCCTTCCCCCCGGGCAGGAGCGGCGGCGCTTCCCCGCCCCGGGCCGCCCGGAGCCGATCCAGGAAAATGCCTCCGCGCCCGCTGGCCGCTCCGCTGGGGAGGCGCGCGAGGCGGCGCGGACGGGCCGGGATCAGCGCCCTTCGCGTATCGATCGGGCGGCCCCCGGGCAGGAGCGCCGGGAACCAGGAGCTTCTTCGCCATCGACCGAGCCGGCGACGCCCCGAACGGCGCCGCGGGGCCGGGACGATGCGGGAGCCCGGCCGGGCGGAGGCCGTCCCGAGTCTCCGGGGAACCCGCCGGCACCGAGCTCGGCCGCTCCCCGGCCGAGCAAGCCCGAGAACGCCTCCGGCAAGTCCGAGCGCGGCCACGACCACCCGCAGCCCGGCAAGGGGCGCGGCAAGAAGCATGACCCGACGGGGAAATCGGGAAAACCGAAGCCGGCGGACGCCGGCGCGGCGCAGCCGGATCCGGAAAAGTCCGATTCCGAGAAGCCGGAGTGATGGCCGCGCGGAAGCTCCGCTGGGCGCTGCCCTGCGGCATCCTTCTCGGGGCCGGTTCCCTCCTCGCTCTGGACGTGCCGCAGAGCCGTCGCGAGTTCGTCGAGGCGGTCGCCAGCGGCGAGCACGCGGCGAAGATGGAGCGTTTCGTGTTCGAGCGCGATTTCGACCGGGTCTATGCGGACGTGGCCCGGCAATCGTCCGCCTGTCTCGACCCGGAGGTGAAGCGCTCCGGATTCGTCGGAGGGCAGATGGAGGTCAGCTCCTCGAGCTACCATCCGACCCTGAAGCGGCTCGCCGGCTCGGCGGCCGAATTCACGCTGCAGGTGGTCCACCGCCCCCGGGGGATTGGCGCCACCCCGCCACCCGGCGGGCTCTACGTGATGGCCGCCGATCTGAAGTCGCTCGGCAAGGGACGCACCGAGGTCGTCCTGTACCGCCCGACGATTGGGTTCAAGAAGATCGCCGAGAGCCTCAAGGAATGGGCGGCCGGAGAAGGCGACGACTGTCCCAAGCTGCGGTAGCCGGTGTCGCGTCTTCGGAAATAACGCCGGGCCTTCGGAGGGGCTAACGCGGGGCGGCGGCCAACGGACAGTTCACTACCGGCTGCGAGCGTGAGGGTGAAGTCGGGCTCCGCCACCCCAAGGACGCCGCGATCCGCGTCGGGCTGGTTCGTCGGCGTCACCTCGCGCCGCAATTCGGCGACGCCCATGAGCTTGATGGGGGCCGGGCGTGGCGGAGCTGCGCCGCCACCTGAGACGCGCGCCGGAAACCACGAGGGCCGCCGGAACACCGGCGGCCCTTCGTTTGGCAGCGCCTTCATGAGTCGGCGCGCTCAGCCCCAGATCACCTCGGCGACGTCCCGGGAGACCAGCGTCCCGGCCCGGCCCTCGAGAATCGCCGGGAGGCCGGTCAGGGCGCCGATGGCCGCCGTCTTCCCCGTCTGCTCGGCGAACTCGCAGGCCGCCTGCACTTTGGGTCCCATCGAGCCGGCGGCGAACCGGAGGCCACGCAGCGCCGCCGGCGAGATGCGGCGAATGGCCCGGGCGCGCGGCGTTCCCCAGTCGGCCTGGACCGCGTCGACGTCGGTCGCCATGATGAAAAAATCGGCCTCGAGATCGCGCGCCAGCAAGGCGCTGGCGCGGTCCTTGTCGATCACCACTTCCGCGCCGTGAAGCTTTCCGTCCTTGCCGTACATCGTCGGAATCCCTCCGCCCCCGGCGCAGATGACGATGGTCCCCTTCTCCATCAGCCAGCGCACCGGGCGGATTTCGAAGATCCTGCGGGGGAGCGGCGAAGGAACGACCCGGCGGAAGCGATCCCCGTCGGGCGCCATCGTCCATCCCTTCTCGTCGGCGAGGCGCTGCGCCTCCTCTTTCGTGTAGATTGGCCCGATCGGCTTGTCCGGGTTCCGGAACGCTGGATCGTCGGGATCGACCTCCACCATCGTCAGGATGGTGGCGAAAGGAACCTCGAAAGGCAGCAGGTTCCCCAGCTCCTGCTCGATCATGTAGCCGATGCTCCCTTCCGTCTGCGCGCCCAGGACGTCGAGAGGATAGGGATCGACCTCCTTGTAGGCGGAGGCCTGAAGCGCCATCAGGCCGACCTGGGGACCGTTGCCGTGGGAGATTACCAGCTGATGATTGCGGGCGAGTGGGGCGAGCGCCCGCGCCGCCGCCTGGACGTTGCTGCGCTGATTCTCGGCCGTCATCGGCTCTCCCCGGCGCAACAGCGCGTTGCCCCCCAGCGCCACCACGATCCGCACCTCAGCCTCTCCCGCCGGCGGACGGGCGCTCGCCGCGGGCGGCCGATTGCTGCCATCCCAGCAGGACGTAGATCGGCAATCCGGCCACCAGCAGCAGGAACCCGTAGAGCACGGTCCGCGCCCCCGAGCCGTAGATGGCCCACGCCGAGTAGGCGAAGGCGGCGAGGGCGATCACGACGGACCCGGCCAGGCGCTCGGAGCGGAAGCGCGACCGGTCGCGCACGTAGATCATCAGCTCCGCCATGGCGCAGAAGACGTAGGGAATCAGCGTCGCCAGGGTGGCGAGCAGGATGACGAAATCGAACAACTCGACGAGGCTTTGGGATCCGGAGTAGTTCAGCGCCAGCATCGCCGTGACGAAGAGGCTCGAGACGACGAGCCCGAAGGCGGGCACGCCCGCTTTCGAGAGCCTCCCGAACTGGGACGGGAAAAGACCGTCGCGCGCCGCCGCCATCGGGATCCGTCCCTGCAGCAGGATCCATCCGTTCAGGGCGCCGAAGCAGGACACCACGGCGCCGAACCCCACGAAATAGTAAGCCCAGTCCCCCCACAGCGCCCGGGCGGCGTCGGCGAACGGGGCCCCCGACTTGGCGAGGGCTTCGGGGGGGAGGATTCCCATGACCGCTACCGTCCCGAGGATGTAGACCACCGCGACGATCAAGGTGCCGGCCACCGTGGCCCGGGGGATCGTCCTGGCCGGGGCCGTCACCTCCTCCGCGGGGATGGTCGCCGATTCGAGCCCGAGGAACGACCACAGGGTGAGCGCGGCGACCGCGGAGACGGCGGAGAAGCCGGAAAGCCCGCTTCGATTGAAGGGAACGAAATGCGCGGGATTCATTCCGAACAGTCCGAACACGGCGAGGGCGGCGAGCGGGACGATCTTGAGGACAGTCGTCGCGACCTGCACCCATCCGGCCGTCCGGACCCCGCGGCAATTCACCCAGGTAAGGAGCCAGACCGCGGCGATCGCCACCAGGCAGGCCACGAGCGTGACGCCGCTCATCGCCGGCACGAAGACCCGGAGATAGCTGACCATCGCCACGGAGATGGCGGCGTTGCCCGCCAAGATCGACGTCCAATATCCCCACGCGACCCAGAAGCCGGGGAAGTCCCCGAATCCCGCCCGCGTGTAGGCGTAGGGGCCTCCGGCCTTCGGCACGAGCGCCGCCAGGCGCGCGAAGACCAGGGCCAGGCAGATGGCGCCCAGCGTGGTGAAGCCCCATCCGAGAAGGGAGATCCCTCCGTAGGGGGAAAGCGAGGTCGGAAGAAGGAAGATGCCGGAGCCGATCATGTTCCCCACGACCAGCGAGGTGCAGGCCACGAAGCCGAGCGATCGGCTGCCTGGCGGCGGGCCACCGTGCAGCGAAGGACGCGGGTCGGAGGTCATCGGGAAAGCCTCGAAAGACCTTAACCCTACGACGAAGCCCTCCGGTTGAGCAAATCGCCTGCGGCTCGCACGCCGCACCGGCGCCGGGATCGCGGGCCGGCTTTTTGCTCGGGACCGCCCCGACCCCCTATAATCATGGCCCGTTCGTCCTCAAACCGTCCGGCCAGCGATCGATCGGCCGGCCCCCTGCGGAGGTGTCCATTGCATTGGAATCGAATCCTGGGAGCGCTGTCGCTCGCCCTTGCGCTCGTCGTCGCCAGCGGCGCATCGTATGCGGGAGGCAAGGAATGCCATGCCGGCGAGAAGGCCGAGAACGCTGCGGACAAGTCGGGGCATGAGTGCGGCATGAAAGCCGAGGAATGCGCCCAGTCGATGAAGAAGGACGCCAAGACCCACGGGTGGCTCGGCATCGGGCTGGACATGGGGGACACGGATCAGCTCACGGTCAGCAAGGTGTGGGCCGGCAGTCCGGCCGAGAAGGCGGGCTTTCAGGTGGGCGATCAGGTCGTGTCGATCAACGGCGTGGAGGCCAACGGCGACAACCAGGAGAAGATTCACGGCATGCAGCGCGACGCCAAGATCGGCGACAAGACGACCTGGGTGGTCGCGCGGGGGACGGAGCAGGTGACGCTGGAGGCGACGCTCGCGAAGATCTCCGACGAGGCCCTCGCCGAGAGCATCGATCATCACATGAAGGGGGAGCACAAGATCGTCAAGAACTGACGATCGAACGAAGCCGCCGATCGCCCGATCGGCGGCCTTCGGACCTAAAGCCCGAGTATTCATGAAGGTCCGTAGCGAGAACGTGGAGATGGCTGCCATCACGGGAGCCCGCAGGGTCCGCGACCCGAGGACGCCCGTCAGGGGGCCCGATCCGCGGTCGCAGTAGGAGCTTTGTGAATAATTCGGGTTAGTCGGGGCGGTAGCGCGCCGCCTTCCAGCTCCCCGCGGGCTCGCGGCGCTCCATCGGCACGTAGTCGCGGCGGACGGCGCCCAGGTAGATCTGCCTCGGGCGCGAGATCTTCTGCTCCGGGTCCCGCATCATCTCCTCCCACTGCGCCATCCACCCCGCGGTCCGCGCGATGGCGAAGAGGACGGGGAACATGTCCATCGGGAAGCCCATGCTCTGATAGATCAGCCCGGAGTAGAAGTCAACGTTCGGGTAGAGCTTCCGGGACACGAAGTACTCGTCCTCCAGGGCGATCCTCTCCAGCTCCAGCGCGATCTCGAGCAGCGGGTTCGAGCCCATCTCCGCGAAGACCTGATCGGCCATCTGCTTGATGATCTTCGCCCGCGGATCGTAGTTCTTGTAGACGCGGTGGCCGAAGCCCATGAGCCGCCGCTCCCCCGCCTTGACCCGCTTGATGAACTCCGGCACCCGGCCCTTGCCGCCGATCTCCCGGAGCATGCGGATCACCATTTCGTTCGCCCCCCCGTGCAGCGGTCCGTAGAGCGCGGCGGTCGCCGCGGCCACTGCGGAGTAGGGATCGACCTGGGAGGACCCGACGCTGCGCATGGCGTTCGCCGAGCAGTTCTGCTCGTGATCGGCGTGCAGGATGAAGAGGACGTCCAGCGCCCGCTCCAGGACCGGCTTGGGCCGGTACTTCAGCTCCGTCAGCTTGAACATCATGTTGAGGAAGTTGCCCGTGTACGACAGCTCGTTGTCGGGATAGGCGTACGGCCGGCCGATGCTGTAGCGGTAGGCGAACGCGGCCAGCGTCGGCGTCTTCGCGATCAGCCGCACCGACTGCCACCGCCGCGACTGGGGATCGGTGATGTTCTTGGCGTCGGGATAGAACGTGGAGAGCGCTCCGACGGTGGACACCAGCATCCCCATGGGATGGGCGTCGTGCCAGAAGCCCTCCATGAACTTCTTGATGTTCTCGTGGAGCAGGGTGTGCGTCGTGATGTTCTTGACCCAGGCGCTGTAGTCCTGCTTCGCGGGCAGCTCGCCGTGGAGGATCAGGTAGGCGACCTCCAGGTAGCTGCTCTTCTCCGCCAGCTGCTCGATCGGATAGCCGCGGTAGTTGAGGACTCCCCGCTCGCCGTCGATGTAGGTGACGGCGCTCTTGCAGCTGGCGGTGTTGGTGAACGCCGGATCGTAGGTCATCAGGCCGAAATCCTCGGGCGAGGTCCGGATCTGGCGGAGATCGAGCGCCCGGATCGCGCCGTGCTCGATCGGGATCTCGTACGTCTTCCCCGTCCGATTGTCGGTGACGGTCAGCGTGTCCTTCGGGTCTTTCGCCGGAGTCTCTTTCGGCATGACGGTCGGCGTTTCCTTAGGCATCCTCAGATTCCCATGGCAGGCAGAATGTTCGGCTGGTCCGAGAGTGCCGGAGTTTACAACAGCGCTCAGCCACCGACAAGCGCGTCGAGGCCGTTTCAAGCCGGGAAGACGCGGCTTCCGAGCACGGGACGGTTCACGCCGGGCAGACGCGGTTCCGGCCCGTCTCCTTGGCGCGGTACAGGGCGCGGTCCGCCGCGGCGATGAGGGATACGAGCGTCGCGCCATCCTTCGGGAATTCCGAGACCCCGATGCTGATCGTGACGCGCAGGACCTGGGCGGAGTCTTGGACGGAGTCGCCGGCCGCGTCGGCCGCCCGCCGGAAAGGATGCCCTTCGATCGAGGCGCGGATGCGCTCGGCGGCGCTGGCGGCGCCGTCCGCCCCGATTTCCGCCAGATAGGCCACGAACTCCTCGCCGCCGTAACGTGCCGAGACGTCGGTGCTGCGGAAGCCCAGCCGGATCAGCCGCCCCACTTCCGCCAGGACGCTGCTCCCCGTGAGGTGCCCGTGCGTGTCGTTGACGTTCTTGAAGCGGTCCAGGTCCATCATCAGGACCGCCATCGGCAGGGAGAAGCGCGCGCAACGCTTCAGCTCGCCTTCGGCGGCCGTCATCAGCGACTCCTTGGTCAAGAGCCCGGTGAGCTGGTCGAAGGCGATCCGGTTTCGGATCTCGCGGTGGAAGCGGGCGTCCAGCGCGTCCTGGAGAACGAACTTCAGGACGGTGTCCCCCATCCGCACCTTGTCCCCTTCCCGAAGCTCCCTCCGGGAGACTGGCTCTCCGTTTACCGTGGTGCCGTTGGTGCTCCCCAGGTCGCTGAGGAAGACGTGCAGGGCGCCCCCATCGCCTTCACGCACGACCGACAGCCGCGCGTGACACCGTGAGATGCGGTCGTCCGGGACGCGCAGATCGGCCGCTTCCTCGCGCCCCAGGACCGATTCGCGGCGGCGCAGGCGGTAGAGCCGGCCGATTTCCCGTCCCTGGATGACCACCAGGCCGGCGTGCCCCCGGTCGAGCTTCGGCGACACGACCGGACGCGGGAGGCTGACGGTCTCGTCCCCGACCCGTTGTTTAGCCAATATCACCTCCGAGGGAAACTTAAGGTCACGCCAGAGACTTCACAAGGCGGGAGTCGAACCATTCGCAAGGCTGTGACCGTTTCCTCGGCAAGCCGAAGACTGATCCTCCGCAAAACGAGGCCCGGCCGGTGGTAGAATCGGCCGCTCAGAATCTTCCCTTACGGAATCGTATTCGACCCGGAGGGTCCCGGATGCGCCGACTTCCCTGCGCCGCCCTGCTGTGCCTCGCCCTGTCTGCCCCCGCCCTGTCTGCCCCCGCCCTCACCGAGGAGCCGCCGGGTAAAGCGACCATCCTGCTCTGCGCTCGCGTCTTCGACGGGACCTCCTCCTCGCTCTCCGGTCCGACCGAGATCCTGGTCAGCGGCGGGAAGATCATCTGGATCTCGAAGTCGGTGGGCCGCCCGCTGGGCGCCGACGTCGTGAACCTCGATGGCCACACCTGCCTTCCCGGCTTCATCGACACGCACGCCCACCTGATGTTCGAGCCGGGAGACATGGACGCGCAGATGGTGACCCGCTCCTCCGCCATGAAGACGCTGCACGGCTTCGCCAACGCCCGCGCCATGCTGCACGCCGGCTTCACCAGCGTGCGCGTCCCGGGAGACGAGGACCTCGCCTGGGGCGCCGCCGACCTGAAGCGCGCGGTGGCCAGCGGCCTGGTCGAAGGACCGCGCATGTTCGTCGCCTCGCACGCCCTGTCGGCCACCGGCGGACACGGCGATTGGTCCCACTTCGACCCCGCGCTCGGCATCGAAGGCGCGGCGATCGCCGACGGCCCCGACGAGATCCGCAAGGCGGTGCGCCGCGAATTCCGCAACGGCTCCGATTGGATCAAGATCATGGCTACGGGAGGCTTCCTCTCTGCCGGCGACGAGCCGGGCACCGCTACCTATTCCGAAGCGGAACTGCGGGCGGCGGCCGAGGAGGCCGAAGCGCTCGGCCACCACGTCTGCGCCCACGCCCACGGCGCCGAGGGGATCAAGCGCGCCGTGCGCGCCGGCATCCGCTCGATCGAGCACGGCACTTTCGTGGACGACGAAGGGCTCAAGCTGATGGAGCAGAAGGGAGCCTGGCTCGTCCCTACCTGGAGCGTCGTCGACTTCCTCCTCGAGCACGGTCACGAGCAAGGCCTCCCCGCCTACGCCCTGGAGAAGCTGGAGCGCTACCGTCCGCGCCTGCTCGAGCGCCGCGCCGCCGTGGCCCGCAGCCGCGTGCGCCTCGCCTACGGCACCGACGTCGGCGCCTATCCTCACGCCGAGGCTTGGCGCGAGTTCGTCTCCCTCGTCCATTCCGGCATCACGCCCCTGCGCGCCCTGCGCGCCGCCACGCTCGAAGCCGCCGCTTTGCTGGACCGGAGCGACCTCGGCGCCCTGGTACAAGGCAAAACCGCGGACATCGTCGCCCTGCCGGGTGACCCGCTGCGTGACATCCAGGTCGTCTCCTCGGTGGATTTTGTGATGAAGGAAGGGAAGATCGTGAGGAGGCCTTGACACGTCGAGCTGGCCGCGAACTTTCGGCAGCCTCGACGACTCACCGGCCATCACGAAGGAGGAGGAAATGCGCTACGTCACGTTGATTGCTCGAGTCCTGTTCGGACTCGTGTTCACGGTGTTCGGGCTCAATGGGGTCCTGATGTCGCTCTTTGGCAAAGGATTCATGCCGATGCCGAAGGAGATGCCGGAGGCGGCCGCCTCTTTCTTTCAGGCCATGATGAACACCCGATCTTCTTGCCCTTGCTTGGCGGCGTGCAATTCGTCGCTGGCCTGATGGTTCTGACGGGGGTTCCTCACACCGCTGGGTCTAATTCTCCTGGCGCCCATCGTCGTCAACATTTTCTTCTACCATCACTTCGTCGATGCGACCGGCCTGGTAATTGCCTACGTAGTCCTCGCGCTGGAGATCTTTCTAGCCTACGCTTACGGACCTTCCTTCCGCGGAGTCCTCGATCCTCGCGCGAAGCCCCGTTGGTGATGCACTAAGGGCGCGTCCGGAACAGGAAAACTTCCCGGTTCGCCGGCGTCATCGGTTCCCTACCGTAATCCCTTCTTCGCGTGATCACGAATTCCGCTAGCTCGGCAGGTGCCTCGTACTCCCCCGCCAGAAAATAGCGGAGGGCCTTGCCTTCACCGGCGAACTCGTCCGGCTCCGCGCCAAGCAGCACCTTGCGTCCCGGTCCGAGGGCGGCGCGGATGGCCGCGAAATCGACGCTCCGCGTGTTGAACGGGCGGGCGAGATTCGCTTTCTCGGCGCGCAGCGCAACGCAGGACCAGGCGAAGAGGACGAGCGCAGCGGGGAGGACGACCCAGGTCGGCCAGCCGGAGGTCCGATCGAGCAACGCGTAATAGAAGACGAGGGCGAAGCCGACGTAGAAGAAGCTCTGGTACTCGTGGAAGGCGCTGAAGTTCTTCAGGGGGATCGTCCAGAAGAAGCCGGAAAGAAGGACGGTGCCGAGGACGACGCGATTCCCGCGCACACGCATGAACCGCCATACCAGAAGCGCTGCTCCGGCCAGGGCCGCGGCGAGAACGAGGAAAGGCCGGGCGTCGGCGGCGTTGCCGAGCTTGGAGACGGCGTCGTGCATGGCGCCTGCGGGCAGGGACGCCTTCATGACGCGGCGGGCCTGCTTGGTGAGGAAACGGGTCCAGCGGATCTCGGAAGCCTCGGCGGCGCCGGCTTCCTCCGACGCGACCCCGGTGCGGAAGAGGATAGAGCGGACCGAAGGCAGGCTCGTAAGATTCCCGCCCAGAACGCGCCATTCGTTGAGAAGATTGAAGGCGAGAAGGAGGGCACCGAAGAGCAGCGCCGCCCCCAGCGCCCGGGTCGGCTCCCTGCGGATCAGGCCGCGAAGCGTGGAACTTGCTCCTCCGCTCGCCCTCCGCACGCTCCCCACGAAATCCACCACCCACCAGGCGGCGAGCGCGCCGAAGGCCTGCCATCCGAAGCCGACGCCGATTGCGACTCCGGCATAGAGAATCCCCCTCGCGCCGTCCCTCTCGTAACGCGCGATGCCGAGCAGGATGAGGAGGAAGCCGAACAGGGCGGGTATGTCGTTGTAGATCATGTCGCCGTAGTACTGCAAGTAGTAAGAAGAGAAAGCCAGGATCGCCACGGCAGCGGCGAGGAGCGGCCGTCCCGAGATCTCGACCATCAGCAGATACGAAACGACCATCGCCCCACCGAGCAAGAGGATCATCAGCAACCGCGCTGCGGCGATCTCGCAGAGTACGTCGCCGCCGCACGGCAGCATCGCCGCGCGGATCAGCAGGAAAGCGGGGATGGGCAGGCGGTTGTGGGGGTCGAGCTGTACGCGGCCGGCGGCGTCGAGATGGGCGCGCGAGAACATCAGGAAGCCGTGGGTGGGGCCGAGGTTCTTGGCGAGCGCCAGGGCGAGAGTGCTGTTGTAGCCGTGATGTCCGGGAAGAAAGCCGGGATCGCGGACTCGCAAGGTGAAGAGAAGCGCGAGGGCGGCGCCCACGGCAAGGCCCGCGGCGAGGCGCTGCTTCACGTGATCTGGCGCGCCAGATCCTGGATGCGGTCCATCCAGGCCTTCATGTCGGGAGCGTATTCGCGCGGGACGCAATCTCCGCAGACCTCTCCGGCCAGCCTGGAGACGGTGTCGAGGGTCCTCCCGAGCGTCGGCGAACGCTGCCGCGCCCCTTCCACGCAAGCGACGACCTCGGTCATCTCGCGCATCGTCGCGGCCAGGCCGGCCAGGATCGACTCCAGCACGTCCTCGTCGGGAAGCTGCTGGGGGCGGTACAGGAGGTCGTGGATGTCGCGCAGCTCGCCGGCGAAGACGGTGGCGGCGCTCTCCACGCGCACCAGGATCCGATCGGGCCTTTCCTGCCGCACGGCGCAGAGCGCCGAGATGGCGTGGAGATCGGCCAGGAGAAAGTGGAGGTTGGTCCGAATCCGATCCAGCCGGTCCTCGAATCCGAGACGGTGCAGCTCCTCGGTGAGCTTCTCCTGCCGGCGGGAGACCATCTTCGAGATGACCGCGCCCCACAGAAGCAGTCCGACTCCGCCTTCCAGGATAGCCAGCCAGCGGAGGCTGCCGACTGGGGTGAGGTCGCCGTAGCCGATGGATAGGGCGGTCACGAAGCTGAAGTAGGTGGCGCTGAGCAGGTCGGCGAACCCCGACCCCAGGGGACGGGCGGCGCTCCGTATTCCGTCGCCGCGCAGCGCCGTCCAAAGCCAGTAGATCGCCCCCATGCCCACGACCATCGCGAGCCAGATCGAAAGCAGCCGGGCGATCGACCATTCGGCGATGCGATCGAGCAGCCAGGAGGCGCGGCCCGGTCGTGCCGGGGCGGGACGGGAGACCGGCGGCGCTGCGCGCGCGCCCCCTTCGCGCTGGGACGCATCCCGCTGGGCGGGCAACAGCGCGGCGACGGGGGGTAGCGGCGCCTCTCCCCTCTCGACTTTCTCGCCGTGATCCTTCCAGTCCTGCAAACCGCCCGCATAGTCCCGCACGTTCTCGTAGCCCATCTCGCGCAGCAGACCGACGGCCTGTTTGGCGAGGGGTCACGTGAAGCTGCCGCAGTAGACGATGATCTCCTGCTTGCGATCGGGAAGGATCTCCGGCGATTTCTCGCGCAGCTCGGCCACGGGCAGGCTGAGCGCCCCGGGAATGTGGCCGGATTGGTACGAGGCCTCGGGCAGGACATCCACGATCGCCAGGCCTTTCTCGCCCTGGCGCCGGTGGACTTCTTCCCAACTCACCTCTTCGCTGCTGCGCACCACCTCGGTCGGCATCGGCTCGGTCCTCACCAGGCGTTCTTGTAGATGGGCTCGATCTCGATCGGGACGTTGCGCAGACGGTCCAGGTCCTTCTGTAGATCCTCAGGGACGCTGCCGTATTTGGCGAAGAGAGCCCCGGCGGCGCTGCGGTCGCCGGCGCGCTCGATTTCCAGCGCCTTCTCGGCCAAAGCGCGGATCGAGTCGCGCATCTTGGGGGTCACGACCGACCAGCGGCCGGTGGCCGCGTCGCGGCGGATGGCGCCGCGCTCGCGCCCGAAGTTGAGCTCCACCATGCCCGCACGGCCGTGCGCTTCACTGGCCCCGAAGCGTACGGAGCGGAAGATGCCGCCGAGGTAGGAGGCGTAATGCTCCTCTTCGGAGTCGGCGGGCATGACGCCGTGGTCGAAGAACCAGGCCATCGACACCAGTCCCGCCACTGTCGCCTTCATCTCCTCCAGCGGAGAGTAGAGGTCCCCGATGCGCTCGTTCACCGGCACCTTCTCGCCGGTGCCGCGCACGTAGCGTGGCCCCAGGGCGTGCGAGATCTCGTGCATCAGGACGTCCTCGAAGACGCCGCGAGGGGTAACCTTCACCGCCTGCTCATGCACCAGCAGCTCGCGGCTGATGGGCAGGATGACCTGGTTGACGCGGGCGTCCATGACGTTCTTCCAGAAGATCTTCTTGCTCCCCTTCGCTTCGTGCACCCGGGGGTCGTTCGGCAGGTTGGTGGCCACGGCCTGGTAGCCGTAGTTGAGGTCGCCGCCGCGATAGATGTCGCGCACCACCACCATCGGCGAAGAGAGGGTCCCGACCTTTCGGCGGTCCTGCTCCGGGTACGGCAGGTTGTCCTCCAGCTCCTGCAGGTGGGACACGTACGTCTTCAGGCGATCGCTTTCGACGGCGTCGCGCACGGCGACCGACGCTTCGTAGGTCGCCTTCACCCCCATCAGTCGGTCGTCGTAGACCTCGAAGGGGCCAAAGACCAGCTCGTAGGGCGTGTCCCGCAGATCGATCCAATCGCAGTCGCTGGCGAAGAAATCGTCGCTGCGCAGCGCCTTGGCGCGCGAGCGCAGGTAGCGGGTAAAGGAGGCGTTCTGCGAGAGCGCCGCCGCCGCTTCCAGCTCGCGCGCGGCCGGCTCGATCCACTGCGCGTAGGCGACGTGGTAGGGCACGGTCACCAGCTTCTTCCCTGCGCGGCGCACGAGGGTGTGGGGGGAGAGCAGGCGCTCCTTCTCCTCCGGATGCGCGGCGAAGTAGGCGTCCAGCTCCTCCTTGGTGAGGTCCTCCGGATAGAAGCCGGCTCCGGGCGGGGCGGGACGGCTGCCGGTGAAGGACTTGAACTCGTCGAAGCGATCGAAGGGACCGGCGTTGAGCAGGACGAGGCGGTACAGCGCCTGAGATTCGGGATCCTTGGCGCGCGCCAGGCGGTCGCGGATCTCCACGGCCTTGGGATCGGACTGCCGCCAGAAGATGGCGTCGATCTGCTTGCCGGCGGCGATCAGGTGCTTGAGGAGCTGCTTGTCCTTGGCGGGGAGGGGCCGGGCATCGAAGCTCATCTCCGCCTTCGCGTAGCGGTCGAGCATGGCCTGCAGCTTCCGGGGCACGTTCTTGCCCTCAGCGACGTTCTTGCTCTCCGGCATGTTCTTGCTCTCGGGCACGTTCTCGCTCCCGCCGGGGCCTCCCGGCTTTCCCGCCGCCCACGCCAGGTCCGCAGCGAGAAGAACGATCGCGACGAAGGCAAGACTCCTACCTTGCGTGCTCACGGTTTCCTCCCCGGTGCTTGTCCCTCTCGGTCGACAAGGATAGCTTCCGGTATCCATGGGGGTCAATGAGGTCAACGCCCACCTGCGTCAAGGGCCTGCAGGACATGCTCGGCGGCGAGAGAATAGCCCCTGGGTGTGAAATGGCCGCCGTTGGGCGCGTAGAGCTCGTCCACCGGCGCTTCCCCGATGGGTCCCGTCAGGTCGATCAGCGGAATCCCCAGCTCGCGCAGGATGGTGAGGATCTTCACCCGCACCTCGTCGTTGAGGCGGCGCAGATCGCCGCTGAGGTAGCGTCCCGAGGCGGGCAGGTACACGAAGTAAATGCGACCGTCCCAGGTTCGGGCGGCGTCGCGGGCGGTCAGCAGGATGCGCCGGAACAGGGGGTAGTCGACCCCGGCGAAGCTCTCTGGGTGCTTCCACACCGCCAGTCCGAGGGAGGCGCGCAGCGTGCGCAGGCGCAGGGCTCCTTGCCAGCGATCCTCCGCCTGCCTTTCCAGGAACCTCTGCTCCGCCTCGAGGTATTTCTCTTCGACGCGGCGCTTGAGGAAGGAGTCGATCTCGGCCTGGCGCGACAGGAGGTTCTGACGGAAGCCGGCCTCGAGGTAGCGCGCGAGCATCCGGTCGCTGAGGTCACGAGGGAGATCGTCGGTGAGGTCGTTTCCTTCGTAATAGAACCAGAGGATGCGCCGCGGCTGGAGGAGGGTGAGGTATTCCAGCACGTTGGCCAGATCGGTCAGCGGTCCGTTGCCCGACATTCCCAGGTTCAGCGTGGCGGGATATTTCTTGCGGATCAGCGCCACCATGTTCTGCTCGGAAGGGACGCAGCGCCCCTGCGCGTAGGAATCGCCTACCGCCGCGACTTCGAGCGCCGGGGAGGACCACAGCCCGGGTGGGTTGTGGAAGCCGTGCTCGTCGCTGCGATAGACGAGGTAGCTGCCGATCTCGTTGCAGGAGACGGTCACGACGTTGGAGATCCCGCCCAGCGGCAGGAAAGTCGGGTCGTGGCTGCCGAAGAGCAGCTCCGGCGCCATGGCGGGCCAAGCGTCGACCCCTCTGCGGCGCAGGTCGCGGAGGACCTCGATCTTAGTGCGAGGGTCGTATTTCATCCCCAGGCTGCGTGCGATGCGCTTCATGCGCCATACCGGCAGCTCGCGCAGGTACCACTCGGCCGCGTAGACGGCCAGGGCGAGGGACAGACAGGTCACCGCCAGAGCGATTCGGCCATCGATCGGCAGCCTCAGGGCGAGGAGGAAGACGGCGGCGAGGAGGAGTGGTCCTGCGGCGAGAGCGACGGCGCGGAGGGTGAGACCGCCGTGGCCCATCGCGGAGCCCACGGCGAAGACGGTGGCGGCCGCCGAGATCGACGCTCCGGCCAGAAGGACCGCATTCGCGAACCGGCGACCGCTCATAGGCGCCGGGAAGGATAACAAAAAAAATGGGCGGCAGGGCCCATTCCCCGCCGCCCGCAGCTCGTCGTACGCTGGCTGTCAGCTCCACGTACGGTCAGCCGGACCAGGTTGATAAGTGGCCGTCAGCCCTTGAACCTGTCGTGTCCGCGCCCTTCCCTTAGTGCAAGACGCGCACCGCCCGGAGCCGCGCCGGCGGCGTGCGGCGCAACGCCTTTCCCGGCGGGCCTTTCCGGGCCTCCGCCGGAAAACGGCGCGCAACGCTCCGGGAGCGGCCTCTGTGCGGAATCCCGACAGCGCCTTCGGCGGGCCGGAGCCAACTGCGGATGAATCGAAGACTTGCGGCGTGGCGGTGTTTCGCACAGCGGGTGTCCGGGCGCGCGCCGCGGCGTCTCCCGGGGTAGCCTCACCGGCGCCGCGGAGTTTAAATATAATGGGGTTGGATGGAAGGAGAGACGTCATGACTTCCCGGACCCGTCGCCTCCTTTGGATCGCAGCCGCCGTGGTCGGCCTGCTGGTCGTCGTCGCGCTCGCCGCTCCCCTCCTCGTCGACATCAACCGCTATCACGACCCGATCGAAGCGCAGGCGAAGAGGATGCTCGGCCGCGAAGTTTCGCTGGGGCGGATGAGCCTGCGGCTGTTGCCGATTCCGGGCGTGGGCGTCCGCCCGGTGCGCATCGCCTCGGATCGGCCCGGGGATCCGCCCTTCTTCCAGGCGGAGTCGTTCTCGGCGCGCGCCCGCATCTTGCCGCTGCTGCGCGGGCGCTTGGAGATCGCCTCGCTTTCTGCCTCGCGACCCGAGCTGAACCTGCACCGCTATCCCGACGGCCGCTTCAACCTCCCGTCGCCCACGCCCGCGCCGGCCGGGCCGGCGCAGGTCCCCCCGCCCTCCGGCGCAGGAGGCACCAGCACGTTCACGCTGGCGCGGCTGCGCATCCGCAACGCCCGGGTGCGCTTCGTCGACGAGAAGGTGATTCCCGGAAAGACGGTCACGACGGTCCTGGAAGAGGTGGACATGGCGCTGAACGGCTACGCGCCCGGCCGGCCGTTCGGCATCGACCTGGCCGCCGACCTTCCTCCGGCCAACTCCGGATCGCTGAAGCTCTCGGGGATCGTGGCGCTGCCGGTCGGCGGGACGGCATCTTCGGGCGTGACCGACCTCTCGGTCGAAGCGGACGACTTCCAGCCTGCCGCGTTCACTCCTTATTTCCAGTCGTTCCTCGGCATCAGCCCGCCGCTGGGGAGGGTCTCCGCGAAGATCCAGACGCGGGCCCGCCTGCGGGCGGGGCCGAGCGGGAAATGGGAGCTGGACAGCGACGGCTTCCTGCGCGGCACGGTTGCGCTGCGCGAGGTGGCTCTGAGCGGCGCGCCGGCGGGACGCGGGCGGAGAGGGAACCTCGACCTCACGATCGACACGGCGCTCACCGACGGCGGGCGGCGGATCGCCTTCAAGAAGCTGGAGGCCGCGACGGGCAAGAGCCGTCTGTCGGCCGGCGGCAACGTTTTCCTGTCCGACGCCGGCAGCCAGATCGACGTGACGGTGCGTCCGTCCCGGATCATGGCGGAGGATCTCGAGACGGTGGCCGCGGTCCTGGGAGCACCCTTCCCCACCGGTGTCTCTTCCAAGTCCCCCATCGCCTTCAAGGGGAGCGCTTCGGGGCCGCTGGCCCGACCCGATCGGATGAACTTCCGCGGCGAGATTGAGATGTCAGGGGTGCGCTATGCCGATCCGTCGTTCGGCAAGCCGATCGAAGACGCGGCCGGCCGGCTCGCCTTCGCCGATGGCGCGCTGCGCGTGGATCGCTTCTCGGCGCGCGTCGGGGAAACGAGGATGGCGGGGAATCTGTCGGTGAAGGATTTCCGCACTCCGCAGCTCACGCTCGCCCTCTCCTCGCGAAAGGCCAACCTGGACGATCTCCTCGCACTGATGACTCCCAGCCAGAAGACGGCCGCGCAGGCGCCTTCGCGGACGCCGGGCGGCGACGTCATGCAACGCACGCGCGGCACGGGAACGATCCGCATCGACGAGGGGTCGTTCGGGACGTTCCGCTTCTCGCGCTTCGCCGGTGATCTGCGGCTCGACGGCAAGGTCGTCACCTTCGACCCGGTCACCTTCCAGCTCTACGGCGGGACCTACAAGGGGCTGCTCTCCGCCGACCTGCGCGGCGCTGTGCCCCGGTATTCGTACAACAGCAGCCTCGCCGGGGTCGATAGCCAGAGGTTCCTGGCGGACAACTTCGGCGTCAAGGACCTCCTGGCCGGGGCGCTCACCGCCAACCTGACGCTTTCGGGAGCCGGAAGCGACGTCGACCGCATCCTGAACTCGATGCAGGGCGAAGGCAGCCTGCGGATCGATCGCGGCTGGATCGGACGGATCAACGTGCTGGGCGGGCTCGCCAAGGTGTCGAATCTGCTCGGCGAGGCGACGCTCGCCAAGGTGAGCGGCGAAGTGGCCAAGAACCGCACCGACTTCTCCGTCCTCACCGCCGGCGTGCGCGTCGCCAACGGGCGGCTGTCGACGCAGGACCTGAAGGTGACGAGCCGCGACCTGGGCGTGGAGGGGAAGGGATCGCTTAATCTGGCCGGGATGCTCGACTTCGACCTGAAGGTGCTCTTCTCCCCCGACCTCACCGCCACGCTGCTGCGCGAAGGCAGCCGCGCCCGGTATCTCGAGCGCGAAGGGGATCGCATCGCGCTGCCGCTGACCATCCGCGGGCCGGTGGCGGCGCCGACCTACGGCGTGGACGTGCAGTCGATCACGCGCGCCGCGGCCCAGGGCGAAGTGCTGGAGAAGCTGTCCAAGAGAAAGTCGCCGCTCGGCGAGCTGGCGGGCGCCATCCTCGGGCGCAAGGGCGTCCCGAATCCGGGCGCACCCGCGCCGGGCGCGACTCCAGGTACGGTTCCGGGGACGACGGCTCCGGGCTCGACGGCTCCCGAAGGAGGGACGGCGGCGGTGCCTCCCGCCACCGCCGGGCCGCTTGCCGCTTCGCCCGATGGCGCGATGAAGATCAACTCCACCAAGTACGAAGGCTCGCTCCTGCTTCCGGACCTGACGCTGCGCGGAGAGTTCAGCGGGACGGGTCTGGCGGGCGCCGACGTGAAGGTTGAAGGGAAGGGAGAGCGAGCGGTCTTCGAGCGCGCCGACGCCTTCAAGGAGATCGCGGCCTACTACGCCGCCCACGACCGCGCCCAGCCGGCGCGCATCCCCTTCAAGCTCAAGATCGACGGCAAGCGGCTGATCGGGGCCGGGGATCTCAACGTTAGCATCACCCTGCGCCGGGCCGACGGGACCGCCTCGACGATGACCTTCCCCGTCGCCGGCCGCGGCCTCTGAAGGAGCAGCCGCTCCCGCGTATTGAAGCGTCAGCTCCCCACCGCGTGCAGGGAGCCCAGCGCCGCCCGGATCCTCGGCAGCGCCGCCTCGCTCGCCTCCTCGCCCCGGGCGATGATCTCCTCCATGGTGTGGAAATTGAAGAAGGAGTGGACGTGGTCGAACACGGGGTGGATGCCGACGATCGCCCCCTTGTGCGTGTAGCGGTGCAGGTCGTCGTGGGCGCGAATGAGGTTGCTGGCCGAGACGCGCACGATCTGATTGAGGAGGCGCAGCGGGCTGTCGAGCGGAGTGTCCAGCGACGAGCCGAACGACATCGCCAGGATCACGTGCGACCCTTCGGCGCTGGCGATGTCGCACGGCAGCGGGTTCGTCATCCCGCCGTCCACCAGCAACGACTCCCCCCAGCGCACCGGCCTCATATAGATCGGCAGCGAGACGCTGGCCCGCACGGCGCGGGACAGGCTGCCCTCGCGCAAGACCACCGAGCGCCCCGTCCGGATGTCGGTCGCCACAATCCGCAGCGGAATCCGCGTGTCGGCGAAAGTCTTCCCCGGAAACATCGCGTCGAGGTTCCTCAGGATTCGCTTCCCCTTGATGAAGCCGAACTTCTCGATCGGCCTCGACCGCGGGCGCAGCAGCGCCGCCAGGAGACCGAAGTAGTCGAAATCGCGGAAGATCTCCGGCTTCCAGTAGCTCCAGAGGAAGCCCTCGATCTTCTCCAGATCGTCGGGGTAGAGGGCGTAGGCGGTGGCGAAGACGGCGCCGCCGCTGCTGGCGGCGATCAGGTCGACGCCGATCTTCTCCCGCGTCAGCATACGGAAGAGGCCCAGCGTGGCGATGCACTTGATGCCGCCGGAGCCCAGCACCAGCGCCACTCTCGGCGGCTTGGCGCGCGGTCCTTCATGGGATCCGTCCATGCGTCGCTCCGGGCGGCGCCCGGGGCGGCGCCGGCGCGGGATTATAGCCCCCGCGCCGGATTCGGAACAACCCCACACGTTGCAACGAGCCGCCGCGCGGCGCTAGAATGATTTCAAAACATCCGCCAGCGAGGTCTGCGATGCCTCTCTTCGAATACCGTTGCCAGGAGTGCGGCGAGCGCTTCGAGAAGGTCGTCTTCGATCGCCGCCGCACCGTCACCTGTAAGAAGTGCCACAGCCCGCGGGTCCAGAAGCTCATCTCGGTGTTCGCCGTCGCCGGCGGCTCCCGGCGCGAGACGGCGGCGCTGGAGTCGGGCCCCTGCACCAGCTGCGGCGCCCCGCAGCGCGGCACCTGCGGCTTCGACGACTGAAGCCTCTTCTCGCCGGCCCCTTCCCGGGCCCGGCGCGGTCCGTCTCGAAACCTTGTCTCCCCCCCGGCGTATTGTCGGTAGGCGGCGTCCGGAGCATTTGACTTGTCCGGGCACCCGATCTCCAATGGGCGGCGCCCCACGCCGCGCAGGAGCCGAGGATGACGGCACCCGATCGCGCCAGGACTTCTCCGGGGCGCGGCACAACCCGCCGCGAATTCTTGACCGGCGTCACCGGCGCGCTGACCGCGGCGGCGATGGCCGGAGGGAAGCTTCTCGGATCCGCGGAGGAGGGAGCCACGGCGAAACCGATTCGGGGACCGGGCAAGACGAAGATCACCCTCGAGGTGAACGGGCGGCGGCGCGAGCTCTCCGTGGAGCCGAGAACCACGTTGCTGGCGGCGCTGCGCGACGAGCTGCGGCTGACCGGCACCAAGAGCGTCTGCGAGCTGGGGCAGTGCGGCGCCTGCACGATCCTTCTCGGCCAAACGGCGCGCTACGCCTGCCTGACGCTCGCCGTCCAGGCGGACGGCAGAAGCGTCACCACGATCGAGGGTCTCGCCTCCCCCGCCGGCGATCTCCATCCGCTGCAGGCGGCGTTCGTGGAGACCGACGGCCTGCAATGCGGCTTCTGCACGCCCGGGCAGGTGATGGCCGCGGCGGCGCTGCTGCGGCGCCGGCCCGATCCCAAGCCGGAGGAGATCCGCGCGGCGCTCGCGGGGAACACCTGCCGGTGCGCCGCCTATCCGAAGATCTTCGAAGCGGTGGCTCTGGCCGCCTCGCGGCTCAAGCCGCGACCCTGAGCCACGGAGAGGGCCCTTGTCCCGAAAAACGCGCATCCGCCTCGGCATGCCCGGCCGTTTCAAGGAGGCGGAGGTATCGCTACCCGATCGCGAGCCCGATCCGTGGGACATCGAGGCCGATCTCCGGGTCGTCGGCCGGCGGATCCCCCGCGTCGACGGGCCCGACAAAGTCTCGGGCCGCGCCCGCTACACCTTCGATCTGCAAATCCCCGGGATGCTCCACGGGGCCATCCTGCGCTGTCCCCTGCCGCACGCCCGTCTGAAGCGGATCGACACGGCGCTTGCCGAGACCCATCCAGGCGTGCGCGCCGTCCTCGTTCTCGAGGCGAAGGAATATCCCTACGCCGGATGCGAGGTGGCGGCCGTCGCGGCCGACACGCTCGCGGCGGCCGAGGAGGCGCTGCGGCGGATCAAGGTGGAATACGAGCCGCTCCCCTTCGTCACCGATCCCGATCGGGCCCGCCAGCCGGGCGCTCCGGCGGTGCGTCCCTCCGGCAACGTGGAGCCGACCGTGTCGACCCGCCGCGGCGACGTGGAAGCCGCCTGGCGCTCCTCGGATGCGGTGGTGGAGGCCGTCTTCCGGACCCCGGTCGCGCTGCACGCCTGTCTCGAAGGGCACGGGAGCCTGGCGAAGTGGGACGGCGACCAGGTCACGCTCTGGGATTCGACGCAGGCGGTGTTCGACGTGCGCGATTCGCTGGCGAAGGCGCTCGGCATTCCCGCCGACAAGGTCCGCGTCATCAAGGACCACGCGGGCGGAGGGTTCGGAAGCAAGCTGCAGATGCGCTCCTATTCCCCCATCGCGGCGCGGCTGGCCCGAAAGGCGGGCGCCCCCGTCCGCCTCCTGCTGAATCGCCGCGACGACTTCCTGGCGACGGGGAACCGTCACTCCTCGGTGCAGACGGTCAAGATCGCCGGGAAAAAGGACGGGACTCTGACCGCGCTGTCGTGGAAGAGCTACGGCACCGGAGGAACGGAGGGCGGGGCCCAGACGTCCGGCCCGATCCCCGACCTCTACCGTTTCCCGAGCCTCCGGATCGAGGAGGAGGACGTCTTCACCCACGCCGGACCGGCCTGTCCCATGCGCGCCCCCGGTCACGTCCAGGGAATGATCGGCCTGGAGGGGGCGATCGACGAGCTGAGCGAGAAACTCGGCCTGGACCCGCTCGAGGTGCGGATCAAGAACGATCCGAGCGACCTTCGGCGGGAAGAGTTCAAGCTGGGAGCCGCGCGCTTCGGCTGGAAGAGCCGCCGTCCTTCCGGGACCTCACCCGGGCCGCGCAAGCGCGGCATGGGGGTGGCGGGATCGACCTGGGACGGCAGCGGCATCCCCGGCCCGCGGGTCGAAATCAAGCTCCACGCCCGCGGCGGCGTCGATCTCTATTGCGGCACCCAGGACATCGGGACCGGCACCCGGACGCTGCTGGCGCAGGTCGCGGCCGAGGAGCTGGGGCTCCGCGTGGACGACGTCTCCGTCCATCTCGGCGATTCCTATTTCCCTTATTCCATCCTCAGCGGCGGAAGCCTGACCGCCGCCTCCGTCACGCCCGCCGCCCGTTCGGCGGCGGCGGACGCGCGGCGCGCGCTGCTCGATCGGGCGGCTGCGGTTCTGGGCGTCCGCGCCGAGGACCTGAAGACTTCACGCCGGCGGGTCGCCGCTCCGGGCGGCAAGGTGATCGCGTGGGAGGAAGTCCTGCGCCAGGTCCCCGGAGGGACCCTCGCGGGCGTTGGGGAGCGCGCCCCGAACTTCTCCGGGTACCACCGGGGAACGGCAGGGTGCCAGTTCGTGGAAGCGGAGGTGGACGTGGAGACCGGGCAGGTGCGCGTGCTGCGCGTCGTGGCGGTCCACGATTCCGGCCGGGTGGTCAATCCGCTTCTCTGGGAGAGCCAGGTGAACGGGGGGATTCTCCAGGGAATCTCGTTCGCGCTGCTCGAGGAGCGGGTCATGGACCATCGTTTCGGGAAGGTGCTGAACCCGAACCTCGAGGCGTACAAGGTGATCGGCGCCCTGGAAGTCCCGGAAATCGAGATCCATCCCTTCCCGGTGGCGGCGGGCTTTAACAACACCCAGGTGATGGGAATCGGGGAGCCGGCGATCATCCCCACGGCCGCCGCCGTGGCCAACGCCGTGGCCAACGCCCTCGGCCTCCGGATCTACGATCTCCCGCTGACTCCCGACAAGATTCTGGACGCCCTCGAGGCCGCGGCCGCGAGGCGGACATGAAGGCCTTCGAGTACGCCAGCGCGCGGAGCCTGAAGCAGGCGGTTTCGCTCCTCCGGGAGAAAGCGGGGAAAGCGCAGGTCCTCGCGGGCGGCACCGATCTCATCCCCCAGATGAAGGAGCGGATCGCCGAGCCGGAGCGGCTGGTCGACCTCCAGGGCGTTCCCGGCCTGAACCGGATCGACAGCGACGGAGGAGAATTGCGCCTGGGAGCGCTCGTCTCGCTCGCCGAGATCGCGGAGCATCCGGAGATCGCCTCGAGCTGGCGCGCTCTTTCGCAAGGGGCGGGGGCCGCCGCGTCCCCGCAGATCCGGAACGCCGGGACGCTCGGCGGCAACCTGTGCCAGCGCCCGCGCTGCTGGTATTACCGCAGCGAGGACTTTCTCTGCCGGAAGAAGGGGGGCGACACCTGCTTCGCCCTGGAGGGCGAGAACAAGTATCACGCCATCTTCGGGGGGGACGAATGCCGGATCGTCCATCCCTCCGACACGGCCCCGGCTCTCGTGGCCTTCGGATCCACGGCGGCGATCCAGTCGCCGTCCGGCGAGCGGCGCCTGCCGCTTGCCGAGTTCTTCGCCATGCCCTCGGCCGACGTGACGCGCGAGAACGTCCTGAAGGATGACGAGATTCTCTCGGCGATCCAGGTCCCTAAGCCCTTGGCGGGGACACGCAGCGCCTACCTGAAAATCCGCGAGAAGGCCTCCTTCGACTTCGCGCTTGTCTCCTGCGCCGCGGTCCTGACGTTCGCAGGGCCGACCTGCGAGCGCGCCCGCATCGTGCTCGGCGGCGTGGCGCCCGTCCCGTGGCGATGCCGCGAGGCGGAAGAGATCCTGGCGGGCCGCGCCCTCGATCCGGCGCGCCTCGCGCGCTGCGCCGAGGCGGCGCTCGCCGGCGCCGCCCCCCTCTCCAAGAACCGTTATAAGGTCGCTCTCGCCAAGGCCGCCGTCCGCCGCGTCCTGGCCGGGCTCCGGGAAGCCTGACCCCTCGCCGCGCCCGGATCGCAAGGCACGGTATGCGTGCCGTGGCTCCAGGGCGGTACGCAAGCCCGGCGCGACCCGGCGAGCCGGGATGCATCGGCGACCTCGGTGTTAACATGATTTCCGAAACGCAACACTAGTCGTCGCCCCCGGGGCCCACCCGGTTCAGACGGCGCAGAAAGATCGACTCGGGATGGAGGCCGAGCGCCGCGGCATATTCCCGGCGCTTCCCTTCCAGGTCTCCCCGATCCCCCGCCACCGCGCCGAGCAGCAGCCGCTGCATCGCCTGGAGGTGCCGCACCTCCGCGGCGCTCAAGGAGAGCGGCGCCCCGCCGCCGGCGGCCTCGAGCCACCGGGCCGGATTGATCCCATTCCGGAGGACGTCCTCCAGGTGTCCCGGATGCTCGACCAGATCGAACGCCGCGAAGTATTCGATGGTGGGGCGATCGTCGGTGATCGATCGGGCGTCCCGGACGTAGGCGGCGAGGGCCGGGGCGTCGAGGAGGAGCGAGCCGAGAAGGGCCCCGAGATCGGGGACGTCGATCGACGCCAGATCGGCCGCGACGCGCGGCGCCGCCATGCGGGCGCGCAGCTCTGCGGCGCTGACCGGGACGGGAGCGACCGAGCCGACCAGGATCCCGTCCCGGGGCGTCGGCGCCCAGAACGTCGCCTCCGGAAAGACCTCGAGGAAGGAGCGCACGAGGTTGCGCATCTCCGGGACGCTGTGGCTGTGCATCGGGATCCACTGCGCCATCAGGCCCCCGTTCCGGATTCGGGAGCGGCACAGGCGGTAGAAATCCTCGGAGTAGAGGTTGACGACGCCGGCGAACCGCGGCGGCGGCGGCTCCAGGGTGATGAGGTCGTAGCGCTCCGTGGTGATCAGGAGATGCTCGCGGCCGTCGCCCAGGATGATCCTCCCTTTCGGGTCGTCGCGGGCTCCGCCGTTGTCCCGCGCGAAGAGCGAGCCGGCCCGGAGCACCTCGGGGGACAGCTCGGCGCAGTCGACCCGCTCGATCCGCGCGTCCAGCATCATGGCGCCGAAGGTCATCCCGCTGCCGAAGCCGATGACCAGCCCGGTTCTCGGCCGGGGATGGAGCAACGCCGGGAGATGCCCCAGAAGACGGTGGTAGCGCCGGCCGCTCTGGGTGGTTCCCGCGTAGGAAGTGCCGTTGAAATAGAGCTTCCGATAGGAGTTCCCCTCCACTCCCCGCCGTTCGTAGACTTCCACCAATCCGGCCGCCCCTTCGGCGAACAGCAGATTGCGCCCGGGGCGCGACGCGATGATCCGCGATCGGATCAGTCCGGAGGGAAGGAGCAGGCCTCCCAGGGCGACGAGCGCGGCGGCCGAAAGCGCCAGGGCGCGGCGCGAGCGCCGGGCCCCTCCGGCGCCGCGAACTGCCAGCAGCGGCAGCGCCGCGCACGCCAGGTTCAAGATGGAGATCAGCCGCAGACTCTCCAGGGTGCCGAAGCGCGGGATCAGGAGGAAGCCGGTGACCGCGGCCCCCGCCACGCATCCCGCGGTGTTCGCCGCATACAAGGCTCCCACCCCGCTGCCGGCGCGCGCCGGAATCACGAAGAGCCTGCCGGCGAGCGGGAACAGGATCCCCATAAGCGTCGAGGGGACGATCAGGACCATGACGGACGCGAAGATCCAGGCCAGCGTCCATTCGCCCCAGGAATACTCCCCCGATCCGAGGGACTTCGAGACCGCTTCGGGCAGCGACGCCGCGCGGGTCAGCAGGGGAATCGAAAGAAGGCCCCAGGCGCCGACGGCGATCTCGAGGGCCGCGAACCCGAGCAGCCCGGCGACGCCGCGTGGATCGAGGAAGCGGTGGAAGATCCAGCTCCCCAGGACGATCCCGAGAAGAAACGTGGCGAGCATGAGGGTGAAGGAATAGACGAAGCCGCTGCGGAGAAAGATGTTCAGAGAGCGGGTCCAGAGGATCTCGAAGGAGAGCGCCGCGAAGCCGGAGAGGGCGAAGACGCCGAGCAGGACGGCGCGCCCGCGCCGATCGAGAGCTCCGGCCTCCCCCGGCGAGCGCCCGCCGCGGGGCATTTCTCCGGAGCGCCCCGGATGATCCCGGCCGGGGGCGCCGCCCGCCTCCGCGGCGTCGAGCGTCCAGGCCGCGGCGGCCGCCAGCAGATTGAGGAGGACGGCGACCAGGAGCGTCCCGGTGAGCCCCAGTCGCTCGATGAGGACGAACCCCGCCAAGAGCGTGCCGGCGGCGCCGCCCAAGGTGTTCACGGCGTACAAGCCGGCCAGGCTCGCGGGCAGCGTCTCGCCGCGCGCAACCTCGCGCTGGCAGAGAATCGGCAGCGTTCCGCCCATCAGCAGGGTCGGCGGCAGAAGGGCGAGAAAGCAGATCACGATCCGGACGAGCCGGACGGCCGCAAGCGATGCGCCGAGGTGCCGGTGCAGCCCGGCGTAGGCGCTTTCGAGCCCGGGAAGAACCAGGTGAAGCGCCAGGGCGCCGGCGGCGACGCCCAGCTCCAGGGCGGCATACGCGCGTAGCGGCCGGCTCCATTGGGCCGCCTTCCTGCCGAACAGGAGGCTGCCCAGCGCCAGACCGCAAAGAAACGCCGCGAGGACGATGCTCAGGCTGAAGGTGCTCACGCCGACGACCAGGGTGAGACGCTTGGTCCAGATGACTTCGTAGACCAAGGCGCTCGCCCCGGAGAGGGCGAACAGGAAACGGACCATCCTGCGGTGAGTCGGAGCGTCGTCGTGGAGGGGGAAGGGGCCCCGGGCGCCTTTCCCGGCGGGCCGGGCCGCCCGGTCTCCGGCCGCCGGGGGGCCCGATTTCAAAGGTCGGGCTCCCGTGTCGGGCGTAACGGCGGGGCCGGAGCGCCTCCGGGGGGAGGGCCCGCGGCGGTCTCGGCCACCGCCGACGCCGCCCGCGGCGCGACCCCCGCCGCCAGAAGGGTGCGCTGGTGCTCCGTCCACGGCAGGAGGTTCTCCCGGATGATCTCGTAATCCGACTCCTCGTCCATGTCCAGGGAAAGGCCGCCGAACGGGGTGATCACCGCGGCGAAACCGCATCCCAGCATGGCGGAGGCGCTGCGCTCGACCGCGGCGAGATCGAGGGAGTTTCGCACCACGGAGGAGAACCAGGACCAGCCGTGCCGCTCGAGGACGGACGCCGCCTGGAAGCAGGCGACGTGGCAGGCGCCGCGGATCCCGCCCGGATTCCTCAGGAAGGAGCCGATGAGGCGGCCGACGCTCCACCATTGGGTCAGCTTGCGGGCCGAAAAGCCCTGTTGGAGGATTTCGAGGTTCCGGATGCGCCGCGGGCGCGCCAGGTGGATGTTCGCCAGGCGGAGCCGCTGGTGCTTCAGCTCCATGTAGGGACGGCGTATTCCCCGCCGCGAGGTGCGGGGATAGAAGGGGGCGAGGGCCGCCTCGTCGGCGAGCCCGGGGAGGAAATCGAACGTCGCGCCACGCTCCTCTTCCAGCATGAAGCACCGTTCGACGTAGTCATCGATCGCTTCGCTGACGGCCAGCGGAATGTCGGAGGTGAGGAAGAGGTAAGGGCGCCGTTCCAGCTCGGCGGAAGTCAGGCCGATCGCCGACTCCTCCGCCGCGGCGAACGCCTTCCAGGCGTTGTCGAGCATCCGCCCCGACTCGGGGACGATCCGCTGGCCCCAGCGCTCCGGCGGCACCCGCCGCCGCAGCTCGACCTCCGGGCCCACCACGAAGATCCGCCCGACTCGGCGCGCGGCTCCCAGCGCCTCCAGGATCAGCTCCAGGCAGATCCGCTCTCCCAGCGGCAGGAAGGCCTTGTTCTGGCCGGCGATCAGTCTTCGCTTGTCCTGATGCGTGCCGGCCAGAACGATCGCGTCCACCTTGACAGGCGACTGCGGCACGTTTTTCCCCGAAGGAAAGGAATGCGGAGGGGCCTAGGCTCTGCCCCATCGTACCGAAGTCGGGGGAATCATTCAACCGGCGCGGGGCGCCGCGGACCGGCTCATGCTGCACTATAATCGTCCGGAGCCGATCTCCGTGGACTTCTCCCATGACCGCCTCGTTCCGGTTTCCCGGCTTCTCTCCTGAGGATTTCGCCGCTTTCCGGATTGCCGACCGCGCGCGCCGCCGCGAGGAGATTCTCCGGCTCCTCCACCCGAAGCTGTCGGCGCTCGGCGAGGACATCCTGGCCGATTTCCGCCGGCGCGGGATCGAGGGGCTTCACCCGCACCTTCCCCAGCTGAACTGGCCGCCGGGCTACCAGCCCTTCTGCACCTGGCTCGCCCTCTCCTCGCACCCGCATCGTTACCAGCAGCTCGCCCAGCTCAACGTCGGGATTCACCAGCCCTACGTTGCGGTGCGGCTGGGATTCGACACCGCCGGGGAAGGCTTCGGCCGCTTCCTCTTCCTCATGTCGCATGGCGACCTCCCGCGGGTCCTCGCCCGGATCGCGGTCCCCGCCGGGCTGCGCTGCCGGGTCTACCGCACGGCCCCCTGGCCGGAAGGGTCGCGGGCGGTCTTCGATTCCGGAGAGGACTTCCTCAAAGGAGTGCAGGCGGCCGAGCGCGCCGGGGGGAACTGGCTGGAGGTGGGGAAGATCTTCACGCGGCGGGACTTCGGATCGGCGCTGGCGCGCGCCGATTTCGCGGCGACGGCCGCCGGCATCCTGCTGACGCTGTATCCGATTTTCAGACGGCTGGCGGGGCCGTGAGCGGAAACCTCAGTGGATCGTCTCCTCGTCCTCGCGGACTTCCGTCTCCTCGAGGTACTCGCTCATGAACTCCTTGAACGAGGCGAGCGCCTCGTCCACTTTGCTGCTGAGCTCGCGGGCCACCCGGCGCTTCTCGGTGAAAGGGAGGGAGCCGAAGCGCTCGTAGCGCGCCACCCGCTCCGGCAGGAGCTTGATCCGCTCCGAGAGCATGTCGAGGAACTTCACGATCTCCTCGCGGCTCATCTCCCCCTTGATGATCCGCTCCTTGACCACGGACATCACCTTGAGGAGGGCCTCGTCGAGCTCCCGGAGACGGTCGTCCAAGGGAATCTCTCCTACCGGGCGGCGAGCAGCGACCGGATGTCCCCTTCCAGGGTCTCCCGGTCGACCGGGCCGACGTAACTTTGGAAGACGCGCCCCTGGCGGTCCAGGACGAAAGTCGTCGGCAGTCCGGCCACGCCGCCGAAGGCCTCCTCGGCGTCGCGGCTGCTCATCAGCGAGGTGTATTCGATGTGAACCTCCTGGTCGAAGGCCGCCAGCACTTTCGGATTCTCGTCGACCGAGACTCCCAGGATGTTCACCCCTTGTTCCTTGTACTTGCGGTGCAGCGCGTTCAGCGAAGGGATCGCCTCCCGGCACGGGGGACACCACGTGGCCCAGAAATCGACGACGCGGATGCTCCCGTCGAACTTCTTCAGATCCACCGGGGCACCGCCGGGCGTCGGCAGCGAGAAGTTCAGGCGGATCTCCTTCGACGACGAAGAAGCCGGCGAGGCGGGGGCGGTGGCTCCGCCCGAGCACCGGAACGAGCCGAGCGCCGCGACCAGAGCGACGAGCGCCAAGAAGTTGGACTGGGAGCGCCGGGGTAGATTCATCGTGGGCTGACCTCGTAGCTCAGGACGGAAAGGGTGGCGGGCAGATGCTCCGGCTGCGCGTGCAGCCGGGCGGTCAGCGCCACCCGCGGGGCGCCGGAGGGAGGGAGCTTCGACAGGAGCCGCCGGAGCTCCTCGCCTTCCAGGAGATCGAACTCCTGATCGTTTCCCAGGACGTGGAACATCAGCCGGTCCCGGGGTCCGTGCTGGATCGTGCCTACGGCCCGGACGATCACCGGCTCGGGAACGATTTGAAAGCCCCATCTCTCCACTCGCGTTCGAATCCCTTGAAAGTCCAGGGAGTGTCCCGGCATCGCCGCGATCTTCACCCGGCCGCTTTCGAGATCGGCCTCGACGCTTCCCACGCCCGGCAGCCGGACGAGCGATTCCCGGATGCCGCGCGCGCAGAGAGGACACTTCATCCCCTCGACGACCAAATCGACCTCGCGCACGGCCGCCGAGGCGAGCGAGAAGGCGCCGGCGAAGCCCAGACCGAGGAAAAAATGCTTGCGAATCAGGATAACGGCCGACTCCCGCCCGGAAAGGGGCGCGAACCGGGCTGCAGGCATTCTAATGGAAGGCCTCTCCCGATTCAATTACGGCGGGCGCCGGAGCGGTGTACACTGTCGCTCTTTTTTGCGCTTTCTCGCCGCGCCGACCGCCGTCTTCGGGGAGGAAATCTGGGGAAGAAGAGCCGCGCCCGCCAAGCCCATAAGGGACCCGCCGGGCGGCCGGCCGCGGCTGGCGGGGCCGCGGCGCCGGTTTTCTCCGCGCGCTCCGAAAGGCGGCTCGTCAGCTCGATCCTTTTCGCGGCCCTGCTGATGCGCCTGCTCTACCTTTTCGAGTACCGCGCCCGGAGCATCTTCTACGGCCGTCTGATGCTGGACGCGCAGGTCTACGACCTCTGGGCCGGGCGGATCGCGGCGGGAGAATGGCTCGCCGGTCCCGCCTTCTACCACGCTCCTCTTTATCCCTACCTGCTGGCGTTCTTCTTCAGGATCCTGGGACACCACTATCTCCCCGTCTACCTCTTCCAGATCGGGCTGGGGATCGGCGTCCTCTACCTGGTGATCCGGATCGGCCGGCAGTGCGCCTCCGCCGGCGCCGGAATCCTGGCGGGCGCGCTGCTCGTCCTTTATGCCCCGCTTCCCTTCTTCGAGACCAAGCTCATGTCGACGAGTCTCGGCGTGGCACTCTCCGTCGCCTCGCTGGCTCTGCTGGCCGACGCCTGGCGGAAGGGCGGCGCGACACGCTGGCTGGCCGCGGGGGTGTCGGTCGGGCTGGCGGCGCTGGCCCATCCGGCGTCGCTTCTTCTCGCGCCGGTCTTCGCCGGCGCGCTCCTGTTCCGAGCGGGGGGCCTGCGGCCGGCCGGAGCCCTCGCCGCCGGGACGATCCTGGCGCTGGCGCCCGCCACTCTCCACAACTTTCGCTCCGGGGGCGGCTTCCTCCCGATCTCCTCGCAGGGCGGAATCACGTTCCTGCAAGGCAACCTGCCCGCCTCGCGCGGACTCTACCGCCCGGTGGAGGGCTTCACCGGCTCGCCGCTCTCCCAGGAGGCCGAGGAGAAGGCGATCGCCGAGAAGGCGGTCGGGCGGAAGCTTTCGGCCTCCGAAGTCTCGGGCTACTGGTTTCGCCAGGGGCTGGACGTCATCCGCGATCATCCCGGAGAGTTCCTCGGCCTCTTGCAGCTGAAACTGCTGCGCTGGCTTTCGAGCTACGAATACTCGACCGAATACAGCCTCGCCCTCGAGCGCCGGCAGGTGTCCGTCTTGTGGCTCTTCTTCGTCCCCTTCGGATTCCTGGCGGCCGGGGCGGCGGCCGGCGCCTGGATGGCGCGGCGAGAGATCGCCCGTCTCGCTCCCGTCTATCTCTACCTGCTGGCGACCGCGGCTCCTCCCCTGCTCTTCTACGTCTCCTCGCGCTACAGGATCGCGGTCGTCCCGGCCCTGGCGATCCTCGCCGGCATCGCCGCCGAGAGGATCGGCGCGCGGCTGCGGCAAGGGGCGCTGCTCGACGCCCTGCCGGCGGCCCTGGCCGTCGCAGCTGCCGGAGCCTTGACCTTGATCCCTTACGGCCGGGATCACCTCTTCCAGGAAGCCAACGTCCATTACAACCAGGGGAACCTCTACTACGACCTCGCGGATTACGATCGGGCGATCGAGGAATACCGGCAGGCTCTCGCCGTGAGCGATTTCGAGTTCTACCGAATCAACCTCGGAAACGCGCTGACCCGGAAGGGGCGTTTCGAGGAGGCGATCGACCAGTACCGGCAGGTGACGCTCCGGAAACCGCGCTTCGCCAAGGCCTACATCCAATGGGCCAAGACGCTCGCGGAGCAAGGCAGGACGGAAGAGGCCCTGGAGCAGTACCGGAAGGCGCTCTCCTTGGGGACGGCGAGTCCGGATCTCGAGGCGAAGCTGCGGCAAGCCGGCGTCTCGCAAGGCGCCGGCGACGTCGACGCCGCCCGCCGGGCCGTCGCGGCGGAGCCCGGCAGCGCCAGCCTGCGCAACACGCTCGGGATCGTTCTTCAGAAGAAAGGGAGCTTCGACGAGGCCGAGAAGGAGTACCGCGCCGCGGCGGCGCTCGATCCTTCCTATGAGAAGCCGCACTTCAACCTCGGGCTCCTGCTGGAGGCGCGCGGCAAGACGGCGGAGGCGCTGGGCGAGTTCGAAACGGCCGCCCGGCTGAATCCCGGCTACGCGCGGGCCCACGTCAAGGCGGGGGAGCTGCTCCTGGCGCGGGGAGACCGCAAAGCGGCGCGCCGCCACCTCGACGCGGCGCTGGCCGCCGAGCCCGGGAACGCCGACGCGGCGGCGCTGAAGAGGCGGCTCGAGGAACGGCCTTGACGGTCGCCGAACGGCGCGCCGCCCCCCGCCCCGCCCGCGGCGCGCCCTGGATCTTCGCGGCGCTCCTGGCGGCGGGATGCCTCCTGCGGCTCGCCGATCTCGAGAACCGGCCGCTGCACGGCGACGAGGCGGTGGGAGCGCTCCTCTCCGCTCAATTCCGCGACAGCGGCTCCCTCCTCTACGAATCGTCCAATCGCCACGGTCCCTTCCAATACTTCGCCGGAGGAGCCGCCCTGGCCGTGGGCGGCGATTCGACCTTCTGGATCCGCTTCCCCTTCGCCCTGGCGGGGTGCCTTCTGCCGCTCGCCCTCCTTCCCCTCCGGCGGCAGCTCACCGATCCCGGTTGGATTCTGGCGGCCGGGCTCCTGATCTTCTCCCCCTCGTTCGTCTATTACTCGCGCTACGCCATCCAGGAGATCGATTTCGCGCTGGCGAGCGCCTTGTTCCTGGCGTGCGGCGCCGCATGCGCCGCCCGCGCCAGACCCGGCGTGATCGCCGGCTTCGTGCTCTCGGGCGCCTTGATGGTGACGATCAAAGAGACGTTCGTCGTCGTTTGGGGATGCGCCGCCATCGCCCTCGCGCTGGGAGCGGCGGCCGGCGGCCCCCGGTTCCGCGCCGCGGTTCGCCAGTTCGCCGCGGAGATTCTCCGCCGTCCCCGGATCCTGGCGGGCGTGCTCTTCGGCGGCGTCTTGATCGTCACCGCGGCCTACACCGATTTCTTCCGGAGCGGCGCTGGCCTGAAGAACCTCCTCCGCAACCTCGCGGAGATGATCGCGGTGGGAGCTTCCGGCAAGGACGCGGCGATCCTGCACGCCCATCCGCCCTCGTTCTACCTGGCGCTCCTCGGCCGCTACGAATGGCTGATCGTCTCTCTGGCCCTCGCCGGCGCCTGGCTCGCGCTGCGAACCGGTAGACCGCTCGCGCTCTTCCTGACGCTGGACGCGGCCGCCCTCACCGCGGTGCACCTGGCGCTTCCGTACAAGACGCCCTGGCTCCTGCTGACGCCGCTGCTGCCGATGGCAATCCTCGGCGGCGGCGCGGGAGCGCGGCTGCTCGCGGCGCTGCAGAAGGCCGGAGGCGCGCGGCTGGCGCTTCCCGCCGCCGCGCTCCTGGCGCTTCTCCCCCTGCCGCGCACGCTCCTGTTGAATTTCGTCCATCCCGCGGATCCCGTCGCCGAGCCGCTCGTCTATCACCAGACGGGCGAGGAGGCGATGCAGCTCGTCCGCGAGATCCGCGCGACGATCCCCCGCCTCGAGGCGGGCTCCTTTCCGCAGGCGATCGTCTGCCTTCCTTATCCCTGGCCGATCGCCTGGTACCTCAAGGACGAGCCCGGGGTCCTGTATCAGCGCACCGCGCTGCCCGCCGAGCCTCCTGAATCGCTGGCCGCTCTCCCGCTCCTGGTAACGCTCGACCGGGCCGACCCGAAATTCCTGAAGGTCTTCACCGGGCTCTCCCGCGTCCCGGCTTTCTCTCTTCCCGGCCACGTCAGCCGCTCCTACGTCCTGGTCCCGCCCGATTATGTCGTCGCGCGCCTTTGGGTCCGCTCCGACCTCGCCGCCCCCGCTCCCGGCCACTGACGGGCCCGTTTGACTTCGCCCCGAGGGTCCTTCAGGATGATGCCCCCTATGGACGAATCCAAGAAGTCAGCGTCTGCGCCGCCCGCGCCGATCCCGGGCACGGGACACAAAGCCTGGTACCGGAAACTCGAAAGAACTCTCGGCGCCATCGAGCGGTCCCACTCCGTCTCCCAGATGCTCTCGGAAGCGCTCGTCTCGATCGTGCGCGACTTTCAAGCCGAGCTGGGAGTGGTGGGCGGGCGCCTCTACGAGAGGAAGGGAGCGCGCTACGTCCTGACGCATCAGACCGGCAAGAGCCGGGCGCCCCTCGGCTACAAGATCCCGATCCATTACGCCCCCATCAAGGAGATGCTCCGGAGCGGCTATCTGCTGATGAGCGAGAGCGACCCGGGCTTCGATCCGCGCATCGAGGACGTGGTGGGGGTCAAGGTCTTCGCCGCCATCCTCGTCGGGGAGCATGACGAATACGTGATCTCGTTCACGCTCCGGGGCCAGATCCTCAAAGGCAGGACTTCCTACGCCTTGAACACCATCCGCCACGTGATCAACCTCAAGCTCAGGGAGCAGGCCCTTTTCGATCTGCTGCTCGAGGCCCGGGAGATCCAGGTCTCGTTGCTGCCGAAAACGCCTCCCAAGTTCGGCCGCTTCGACATCCACGGCCGCTCGGTGCCGGCCGAGGTGGTGGGCGGCGACCTCTACGATTTCCTCCCCGTCTCCGAAGAGACGCTGGGGCTGGCGATCGCCGACGCCTCGGGGCACGGCCTCCCTGCCGCCCTTCAGGCTCGGGACGTCATCATCGGGCTGCGCATGGGGATGGCGGAAGATCTCAAGATCGTCAAGACGCTGGAGAGGCTGAACCGGGTCATCCACCGCTCCGCCCTGGCGTCCAAGTTCGTCTCGCTTTTCTACGGCGAGCTGGACGCTCTCGGGAACTTCATCTACAGCAACTGCGGACATCCCGCCCCGCTGCTGCTGCACCGGAATCGCTTCCGGGAGCTGTCGGAGGGCGGGCCGGTCCTGGGTCCCAGCCTGGGCATTCGCTACATGCGCGGCTACGTCGCCCTGCGGCCGGGGGACGTCCTGATCCTGTATACCGACGGCGTCTCCGAAGCCATGGACGCGGCCGACGACGAATTCGGCGTCGGACGGATTCGCGACCTCGTGGTCGAGAACGCCGCGCGACCCGCCGCCGACATCGTGGACCGCATCTTCGTCGCCGTCCAGGACCACTCCCGCCTCAAGACGCCGCGCGACGATCAGACCGTCGTGGCCGTCCGGGCCCGCTAAGCGGGGCTCAAAGCTCGAGGCGCTCCCCCTCCTCGGCGACCCGGCATCCCGCCTTCTCGATGCGGCGCGCCGCGCCGCTGCCCGGATCGAGCGCCGGATTGGTGTGGTTGAGATGGATGAACCGCACCTTGGAGCGCTCGGCGGGAGGCAGCGCCGCCAGGATCGCCAGCGTCTCCACGATCGGAGGATGCGGCACCTGGGTCATGTCCCTTCCCGGCAGCTCGTCTCCGGCGAAGAAAGTCCCGTCCAGATAGGCGGCGTCGGAGCCCGCCAGAATCTCCTTCAAGGGAACGCTCGATTTCTCCCACCGATCGATGTCCGGGACGAAGGTGACGGTCCTCCGCGGCCCGCGGATCCTGAATCCGACCGTCTCGGTATATTCGTCGCGATGCGGGACCCGGAACGGGGTGATCCGGAGGCGCGCGTTGAGCGAAATCTCCTTGCCATCCTCGAGGGGCCGGAGGACGATGTTCCCGAGGCGGACGAGCTGGCTCCAGGGACCGGAGCCGCGCAGGAACTCGGCCATCCGGGGCATGGCGTAGACCGGAACTCCCCGGGCGTCCTGGACTTCGCGGCCGAGCTGCATCAATCCGGTGTAGTGGCCGATGTGCCCATGGGTCAGAGCGATTCCCGCCAGGGCCGGCGCGCCATGGACCGGAGCCGCCGCGTCGAGAAGGTGGATCTGCTCGCGGAAATCGGGCGTCGCGTCGAACAGCCAGCGCTCCGACGACTCGGGATCCACCAGCGCCAGCGAGGCCACCGAGCGGCGCCTCGATCGGTCGTTCCAGGCCCGGCGGCAGCATTCCCTTTGGCATCCCGCCTGCGGAAATCCGCCGTCCTGGGCGATTCCGAGGACGATGACGTAGGGCGCCTTGGCCGGCGCCCCGCCGGCCGGCGGCCCGAGCACCGCCAGAAGCGCCGCCAGCCCCAGGCAGAGTCCGGGCCACCCCCGCGCGCGCATCGCTCCTCCTTGCCTCGACCCGCTCCGTTCAGAAGGCCGGCCCGACGGTGATGTGGAGCTCTCCGGCCGTCTCTCCGGCTTCCCGATCCAGCTTCCAGCCGTACTCGAACCGGACCGGGCCGATGGGAGTCTCGATCCGCAGCCCGACGCCGAGGACCGTCCTCAGGTCGAGCGGATCGAGATCGGCGAGCCGGGCGGTGACGTTGCCGGCGTCGAGGAAGACGACGCCGCGCAGGGCCTTCCAGATCGGGAACCGGAACTCCTCGTTGATGATGAACAGGGCTTCCCCGCCCGTCGGCTCTCCCGTCAGCGGGTCGCGGGGACCGAGATGATCGAATTTGAATCCCCGCACGGTCGTGTCCCCTCCCGCGAAGAAGCGCTCCGAGACCGGAATCGAGTCGGAGATGCCGAAGGGACGGGCCGCCCCGAGGCGGATCGATTGCGCCCAGACGCTGTCCTTCCACACTTTCCTGAACAGGCTGCCTTGGGAGAAGAACTTGACGAACGCCGCTTCCGAGCCGATGGCCTGTCCGTAGGCGGCCAGGTCGAACGTCGCGAAGGCTCCCCGGCGGGGATTGTAGAAGTTGTCCCGGCTGTCGTGGACGTACGCCGCGGAGAGGCCGGAGAGGCGAATCGATTCCGTTTCAGGATCCACCGACGTGATCTGCAGGTCCGACACGTTCTCGTCCTTCAGGGTGTAGCGGTAGATCGTCCGGTCCTTCTCGCCGTGGGGGTCCGACACCTGGAGCGTCGTCCCCAGCTCGGTCAGCGTGAAGCTGTCGCGCTCCCGCCTCTCCCAAAACGCGCTGAGGAGGCTGTCGAGCCGCCGGTTGAAGAGGAAAGGATCGCGGAGCAGGAACTGGACCCGGCTGTTGACGTCGCTGCCGCGCAGCTGGAGCCCGATCGAGCGGGCGCGGCCGAGGAGGTTCGAGTTGGTGATTTCGTACAGCCCTCGGATCCCCTCGTCGGTCCCGTAGCCGATTCCCAGGGCCTGGGTCAGGTTCTTCGTCTCGGACACCAGAATCCGCACCGTCGGCCGCACCGGATCCTCTCCCTCCACTTCCTTGATATCCACGGCGCTGAAGACTCCCAGCCGGTAGAGCGCCCGGCGGGTCTTCAGGATTTCCTGCGCGCTGAGGGGCTTCCCCTCCGCCAGCGTGATCTCCCGCCGAATCACCTCGTCGCGGGTCAGCCGGTTCCCCTCGATCTCGATCCTTCCCACGAACCGCCGCGGGCCTTCGTCGACGTGATAGACGAGGGCGGGGCCGCCCTCGGCGGCGACCGAGTACGACACCTTCGCCCGGCTGTAGCCCTCGCGGTCGTAGACGCGCCGGATCGCCTCGCCGGCCGCGCGCGCCTTCTCCCGGGTGAAGAAATCGCCCGCCTGGAGGGGAAGACCCTGGAGGAGCTTCTCTTCGGGGACCGCGGCGTTCCCGTCGACGCGGATCCGGGCGATCTTGGTGGGATCGCCTTCCGAGATCTCGAAACGGAGGTGCGCGCGGGTGCCGTCCGGCGACAGGTCGATCTTCGGCGGCGGGACTTTCGCCTCGGCGAACCCGAGGGAAAGGTAATGGGAGCGGATTCTCGCCGCGTCGTCGCTGGCACGGCCGGGGTGCAGCGTGCGCCCTTCCTTCGTCTTGATGAAATCCATCAGCCAGTCGGTCCTCAGCGTCGGGTTGCCCGCGATCTCGACCGTCTCGACCTTGGCCCGCGGTCCCGCCTCCGCCTTCAGGATCACTTCGCGCCGCGCCGGCGTGTCGACGGGAAGCGCGATCTCGACCTTGGCCCGCGAATAGCCGTCCTCGCGCAAGTCGGCTTCGAGCTTCGAGCGCGCCTCCTCGGGCACCTCCTCCGGGAAGACCGAGGCGTTCCAGAGCTCCCGCATCCGATGCTCGCTCTTCCGGCGATGGGGGGCGCCCTCGACCCGGATGCGGACTTCCGGGCCGGCGTCGGCTAGCAGGACGACGTTCACCCGGCCCGGATCTCCCTCCACCGGCTCCTCCCGCGCTTCCACCACCGCCTGCAGGCGATCCTTGCGGCGGTACCGCTTCAGGATCTTGTCGACCCGATCGGCGATGCGATCGCGATCCAGGGTGTCGCCGGGATCCACCCGGAAGAGCCGGAACAGCTTCCGGGTGGGCATTCCCGGAGAGCCCAGGATGCGGATCGCCTGGACCCGGAGCTTCTCCGCCGGCCGCACGTCGGGACTCCCCGGGGCGGTGCTCAGCCGGAGCACGTAGCGGAAGTCGCCTCCCAGCTGTCCGTCCGCCTGCCGGCTCGAGGTGAACTTGACGTCGCGCGCGAGGCGATATTCGAGCTGGTAGATCTCCTCCGAGGAGGAGGTCAGGAGGGTGGAGTAGGCGGCGAACAGCTTCTCGCTGATCTGCTTGCCCACGGTCACGCGCGAGGCGGGATCTCCCTGGCTGGTGAGGAAGACGGGGTCGATGCTGAACTGATCGAGCCCCGTGACGCCCTGCAGGACGCCTCCCAGCCCCGAGGCGATCCCGGCCGACAGGTACCCCGACGCCATGTCCTGCGCGACCCTCCCCGATTCGAGGAACGGGTTCGGGGATCGGCCGGAAACCAGAAGCGCCACGATCTCGGGCTGGCTCAGCGGGGGATTGGAGGTCAGCTCGTAGGTGAAATTCTCGATGCTTCCGTCGATCTTGAGGGTCACCTGGTAGTCGGCGACCGTCGTCTCCGCCAGCAGGTCGAGGTACGGATTGAAATGCTCGGGGTCGATCAGATCGATGTTGCCGCGCTCCAGCCGGTAGCGGACCATCCGGAAACGGATCGTGCCCCCTTCCAGGGCGCTGAGCCGGCCGGTGATCTCCGGCTTCGCCGCCGTCCCTCCGACGTGGAAGCGCGCCGTCCCTTCGAGCGTCGCGAAATCGTTGATGATCCAGAGGCCTCGATCGGCCTCGAGCGCCAGGTCCAGTCCGATCGTGTCGAGCCAGCCTCCGCTCCCGGCGGCCGATTCAGTCTCTTCCTCCACCACCGGCTGCCCGCCGCCGAAGGAAAGGAGGTTTCTCTCGAGGTGGAAATCGCGATCGTAGACGCCGCGGATCAGGTTGATCTTCCCCCCGAGCTCCCTCCCCCGGGCGCTCTGCGTCAACCGCAAGTCGAGATCGTAGCGCCCCCGGAATCCCTTCGGCGCGATCGCCAGGACGTCGCTTCCCCGCAAGGCGAGATCCATCCCGGTGACGCGGGCCCCCTCGAGGGTGCCCTTCCCTTCCACCAGGATCCGGCCTCCCCCGGCGTCCATCCTCACCCCCTCCAGATGAAAGCCGTGGGGCGCGTCGAGGACGCAGCGCCCCGAGAGCGAGGAGACGGAGAACGGCAGCCCGCCCCCTCTCAGCCGTCCGCCTTCGAGGCTCAGCCACCCCTCCGCCCTCGACTCCGACGGCGAGCCGAGAAAGGATAAGGAAAAACTCCCGCGACCGTCGGCGACGACGCCCGGCCACAGCGACGCCAGGGATCCCAGCGCCAGACTTCCCTCCCCTTTGAAGCGGTACGATCCCGATTCCGGATCGTATTCGCCCGAAAGCGTGACCTCCGATCCGGGACCCGCCAGCTGGAGGGGCGTCAGCTCGAGGCGGGGCGGCCGCCAGCGCAAGGTGGCCGGACCGCGGGAGAGGAGCTGCTCCTTGCCGAGACGGAGGGCCACCTGCCGGAGATCGCCGGTGACGTCCAGGCGCGAGAAATCCTTCAGCGAGCCGCGGGCGAGGAAGGAGCCGCTGAGGGTGGCGCTGCCGTCCCATTGGGCGTTCTCCCCGCCGAGCCGCGAGGCGGCCAGCTCGTATTGCGCAAGCGTGAGCCTGGCCTCGAACGGCAGACCGGCTCCCCACCCGACCTGGCCGTCGAGCGCCACCCCCTTTTCCCGGGGACGGACCTGGAGGCGACCACCGTCGGGGCCGGCGCTGAAATGCGCCGCCATCTCTCCCAGGTCGATCTCCTTCACCCCGAGGCTCGGAGTCTCCAGATCGATTTCGGCGGTGGGCCGTTCGATCGTCCCCGCGACTTCCGCCTGGAGCCGGACGACTCCTCGCGCGGGATAAGGCAGGAGTCCGCTTTCGCCGAGCCAGGCCAGATCGATTCCTTCCCCGGCGGCGTGGACGTGGATCGGTCTTCCCGCCAAGCCGATCTCGCCCGCCGCCTCGATCTTCCCCGCGCCGCGGCTCACGACCAGCTTCTCCAGCGTCACCACGCCGGGAGCGAGGCTCAGGCTTCCCACCGCGGAATCGACCGGCACCGACGCCAGGCGGGGATGCAGGATCTGCCATTCGATCCGGCCCGCGAGCTCCTCCGGACGGCCCGAGAGGTCGGCGGTGATCGCCGCTTCACCCTCCGCCGGCAAGGAAACTCCGAACCAAGCCTTCAGCCAGGCGAGCTCGATGCCTTCGCCTTTCCCCCGCACCTCCAGGGCCTTCCCGCCGCGCGTCCCGCCGGCGGGAAAACTGCCGGAAAAGCTCAGCGTGACGTCTCCGCCCGACAGCGTGGCCTCCTGGACTTCCAGCCGCGACCGGGAAAGCGTGAGGCGGGAGCGCAAGTCGCCGAGGCGCTTGCCGCGCAGCCCGAGGGAATGCGCTTCTCCCTTCCCCGCCAGGACGATTTCCTCGAAACTCCCGGACACCCTGCCGTCGAAGGCGAGGGAGGCGCCCGGAGAGCCGTCGACGATCTCCGCGAGCGGAGCGCGGGCCGCTTCGGGAAGCTCCGGCAGGAGAGGATGCAGAAGCCGTGGATTCGAGGCGGCCGCCGACAGAACGCCGTCGATCCTCCCTTCTCCCGGGAGGGCGATCGATCCCCGGAAGCGGGCGGACGCCGTCGGGGTCTTCAGTCGCGCCTCCTCCACCTCCAGGCGGGAGCGGGCGACGCGGAAACGGCAAGAGCCGTCCACCCTCTCGCGGCTCCCCTGCGAAAGCCGGCCGGCCAGAGTGACCTCTCCCTTTCCCTCGAGCGTCGCGGGATCGAAAGCCTCCATCCGGTATTCGCCCCGGTGGTCGACGCGGCCGGTCACGGGAAGGCTCTTCAGGGGCAGGAGCCCGGCGATTTCTTCCGTGGCGGCGCCCGACAAGGCGGCGCGCGCCTCGAGGCGCGCCCGGGGAAGGCTCGTTCCCTCCCAGCTCAAGCTTCCCTCGCCGCTCACGCTTCCTCCCAGCACCTTGGCGGTGAGCCGGGAGAAGCCGAGCCTTCCCGGGCCGAGGAGCGCTTCGACCGACGCCTCCCCGGCGCGCACCCCCGCGAGGCCCAGAGCGGGCGAGCGCAACTTCGCCGTCCCATGAAAGCCGTCGCCACGGCTCTCGCCGCGCAGATCGAGGAGGAACCGCCCCCAGAGATCGCCGATCACCTCGCGGGGAGCGCGGGGTCTCGCCAGGGCGGCGTCGGCGGTGAGCTGCAGGCGCGGAGCAGCCTCCCGCCAGTCGAGGCTCGCCGCGCCCGAGGCGTGGAATGGATCGCTCTCCTGGTTGAACCGGATCCCCGACAGGTCGGCGCGCTTGCCGGCGACCCGGAACGCCGCCTCGGCCCGGCCGCTCACCCGGCGGGCGCCGGTGATTATCGAGAGCCTTCCCGAATCGAGGCTCCCCTCCCAGGTCGGCCCGCCCACCCCGCCCGTTCCTTGCCCGGTGAGGCTGGCCTCTTCCAGGACCGCCTCCCACCCGGCGGCGGCGTCCCCGATCCGCACCTCGCCCCCGTCGACCGCGAAGCGGTCGACGACCAGGGGAATTCCCGGCCAGGCTCCCGGCGCCGGGCTCGTGGCGGCTGCGGCGGGGGGGTTCGGGTTCAGCTGGATCGTCAGGACGGGCCGGTGCAGCCGGACGGAGCCGATCCGATCGAACCGGCCGAAATAAATGCGATAGGGTCCCGCGATGTCCGCCGCGCCGCACGCGAAGCGGATGGCGCGTCCCTCGGCGTCCCGGCCTGCGAACCGGATGCCCCGGGCGACGGCGCGCGGCGGAAAGAAATGCAACTCCAGGGAATCGATCTCGAGGCGCCCGCCGGAGAGCTGCTCCACCCGGCGGAGGATCTCCCCCCGGGCCCATTGCACCGGCCAGGGCGTGGTCAAGACGACGAGGGCCGCCGCGACGGCGAGCAGGAGAAAGAGGGCGAGACGGAATAGGATTCGCCCGCGGGAGGCCAACGAGGGCTCCTTCGTTTGAGCGGACCTCCGGCCGGCTGGACCGGGCCATGCAACCCTTGGTAGCGGCGGAAATTATAGCACCGCGCCGCCGGCCTTCCCGCACCCCCGCGCCGCTTTTCCGGCGGCGATGGATCCCGATCGGCGCGATGTGATATATCCCCCGAAATGCAAACGCGCATCCCCCTCCAGAATCGCCTTCGGCTCCCTGCCCTGGGAGCCTCCGCGCTCGCCCTGGCTCTCCTTCTCCTGTCGGAGGGCTACCGGCTGCAGGCGCCCTTCTGGTTCGGCCCGCTCCTGACGGTCGTCTTCAACCTGGCGATGGCCCTGTTCCTCTCCGACGTGGCCCTGAACCTGATCTTCGAGCCCGACCGCCGCAGCTGGGCCGGAGCGCACCTTCCCGATCTCGTCCTGGTCGCCCCGGTGCTCTACGCGCTCTTCTACGGCCACGCCATCGCGGGCGCCAGCCTGGTGATCCTGCGGGAATGCTTCGTGCTCTACCGGATGGCGGCCCGGACCCGCTGGATCCCGCAGCGGCTGCTCAATCTGCAGTTCCGTCCCATGCCGCAGGTGTCGTTCGGGTTTCTCCTCTTCATCCTGGCGGGCACCTACCTGCTGACCCTGCCGGCGGCGACCGCCGACGGACGCGGAGCCCCGTTCCTCGACGCCCTGTTCACGGCGACCGCGGCCGCCTGCCTCACCGGCCTGACGGTGGTCGACCCCGGAAGCTTCTTCACGCCGTTCGGCCAATCGGTCCTTCTCGGGCTGATCCAGATCGGCGGCCTCGGGATCATGGCGCTGTCGATCTCGATCGCCACCTTCTTCAAGAGGAGGCTCGGGACCGGGACGCGCGCCCTCGTGCAGGATCTGAAGGAGGAGGCGAGCCTCCAGAAGTTCAGCTCCATCATCTTCTACATCGTCCGGGTCACCCTGGCGATCGAAGCGGTCGGCTGCCTCCTGCTCTACCTGCGCTGGCGGGAGGATTTTCCCAGCGAGCGGGAAGCCCTGTTCTCGAGCGCCTTCCACGCCGTCTCGGCGTTCTGCAATTCCGGCCTTTCCCTGTTTTCCGGCAACCTGTCGCACTATCGGGGCGATCCGGCCGTGAACCTGGTGGTCACGACCCTCGTGCTCCTGGGAGGCGTGGGGTTCACCGTCCTGGCCGCCTTCCTGAGCCTGGCCCCCGTGCGGCGCGGATGGCGCTTGCACCTCGGGAGGCTCTCGACCCACACGAAGCTCGTCCTGGCGGCCACTTTTTTTCTCACCGTGGCGGGCACGCTCTTCATCTTCTTCTTCGAGTTCGACGGCAGCCTGGCGACGCTCGGCGTGAAGGAGAAGCTGCTGGCGTCGTACTTCCACGCGGTGACGCTGAGGACCGCGGGGTTCCACACGGTGGACCCGGCCTCCTTCCAGAACGTGACGCTCTGGCTGATGCTCGTCTGGATGTTCATCGGAGGATGCCCCTCCTCCACGGCCGGCGGAGTCAAGGCGACCACGGCGGGGATCCTCCTTCTGGCGGTGCGGGCCATGCTCCGGGGACGCGACGACGCGGAGATGTTCGGACGCCGCGTGCCCCGGAAGGTGGTCAACAAGTCGATCGCCGTGGTGATTTTCTCGCTGCTCCTCGTGGCGTTCGGCTTTTCGATGCTTCTGGCCTGCCAGCCGGGCTCCTTCGTCGCCCTCCTCTTCGAGGCGGTGTCGGCCTTCGCGAACGTCGGTCTTTCCCTGGGCGTGACGCCGACGCTCGGGGTGGCGGGCAAGCTCATAATCATCTTCTTGATCGGCGCGGGGCGGATCGGCCCGCTGATCCTGGCTCTGGCGGCCGGCGAAAGGGCCGCCCAGCCGTCGTTCCACTATCCCGACGCCCGGATCCTGATCGGCTGAGGCCGGCGGGGAGACGATGAAGCAGTTCGCCGTGATCGGACTGGGGAAATTCGGCACCAAAGTGGCGCTCACCCTCTCGGAGAAGGGCGGGCAGGTCCTGGCGGTCGACGAGGACATCCGCAAAGTGGAGGAGATCAAGGACCACGTCGCGCAGGCGGTCTGCCTCGATTCCACCGACGAGGACGCCATGCGGGCCGCCGGGCTGGAGGACGTCGACGCGGCGATCGTCGCCCCGGGCGAGAACCTGGAGCTGTCGATCCTCACCACGGCGATCCTCAAGAGGCTCGGCGTCCCGCAGATCGTGGCGCGCGCCGTCTCCGACCTCCACGCCCAGATCCTGCTCAGCGTGGGGGCCTCGCGGATCATCAACGTGGAGGAGCAGATGGGCGAGCAGGTGGCGCGGAGCATCATCGCCCCCGAGATTCACGAGCAGTTTCCGCTTGCCACCGGCCACAGCCTGGCCGAGGTGGTCCCGCGGCCCGAGTTCCTCGGCCAGACGATCGGCAAGATCAACTTCCGCCAGCAGTTCGGCGTCAACATCATCGCCATCCAGAAAAGGAATCCGGTCGTGGCGCCCGACGGAAGGAACGCGTTCGAGATCTCGATCAACGATCTCCCGAAGCCCACGGACGTGATCGAGGACAACGACATCCTGGTGGTCGTGGGGAGCGACGAAAACATCGAGCGGCTGGCGCGCGGAGAGTCCTGAGAGGGACGCGCGCCCCAAGGAGACGAGCGGCGTGTGGAGGAAGCTGATCCCGCGGGAAGGAAAGTTCTTCGAGATGTTCAACACCATGGCGGAGAACGCCGACGCGACCGCGGCGCTCCTCGTCGAGATGATGGAGAGCTTCGATCGGCTGCCCGATCGGGCGAGCGCGATCAAGGGGAAGGAGCACCTGGGAGACACGCTGATCCACGACCTGATCCGGAAGCTCAACTCGACCTTCGTCACCCCGCTGGATCGCGAGGACATCCACCACCTGGCGTCGTCCATGGACGACATCGTCGACCTGTCGGACGCGGCCGCGAACAAGGTAATCCTGTTCGACATCCGAAACCGCATCGAGGGCGCCGCCGAGCTGGCGCGCGTCGTCAAGCTCCAGACCGCGCAGATCCGCCTGGCGGTCCGCGCCCTGGTCGATCCGAAGCGCATCCTGGATCACTGCATCGAGATCCACCGGCTGGAGAACGAAGGGGACCGAGTCTTCCAAGAGGCGATGGCGCGCCTCTTCAAGCTCGAGACCGACCCGATTCAGCTCATCAAGACGAAGGAGGTCCTGGAGGCGCTCGAGCGGGCCACCGACACCTGCGAGGACGCGGCCAACGTCCTCGAAGGGATCATGGTGAAGAACGCCTGATGCTGCCCACGCTCGTCCTCGTGGTGATCGGTCTGGCGCTGCTGTTCGACTTCCTGAACGGCTTCCACGACGCGGCCAACTCCATCGCCACCGTGGTGACCACCCGGGTCCTGTCTCCGATGCAGGCGGTGGCCTGGGCGGCGTTCTTCAATTTCGTCGCCGCCTTCGGCTTCGGCACGGCCGTGGCGAAGACGATCGGCAAGGGCCTCATCGACGTCTCGGCCGTCGACACGCGGGTGATCCTGGCGGGCCTCCTGGGCGCCATCGTGTGGGACATCCTGACCTGGTGGTGGGGACTGCCGACGTCTTCGTCGCATGCCCTGATCGGCGGCTACGCAGGGGCCGGAATCGCCAAGGCGGGGTTCCAGGTCCTCGTGGCGGCGGGATGGATCAAAACGCTGCTCTTCATCGTGCTCGCCCCCTGCATCGGCCTGTCGCTCGGCTACCTTCTGATGATCTCGATCCTCTGGCTCTGCCGGCGCGCCTCGCCGGCGCGCGTCGACAAGCTCTTCCGCCGCCTCCAGCTTGTTTCGGCGGCCTGCTATTCCCTGGGCCACGGGACGAACGACGCCCAGAAGACGATGGGGATCATCAGCTCGCTCCTGTTCTCCGCCGGGTTCCTCCGGGAGTTCTCGATCCCCTTTCAGGTGATCCTCCTCTGTCACGCCGTCATCGCCCTCGGGACGATGTTCGGGGGCTGGCGCATCGTGAGGACGATGGGGCAGCGCATCACGAAGCTGAAGCCGGTCGGAGGATTCTGCGCCGAGACGGCCGGCGCCGTCACGCTTCTCGGGACGGCGCTCTGGGGGATTCCCGTCAGCACCACCCACACCATCACCGGCGCGATCATGGGAGTCGGGGCCACGCACCGGCTCTCCGCGGTCCGCTGGGGCGTCGCCAACCGGATCGTCTGGGCCTGGATCCTGACGATCCCCGCCGCGGCCGCCGTCTCCATGCTCGCCTATCACGTCCTGCCGTTCGGAGGAAACTGACATCGCTCCGCCGCGCCGTCCGCTCCTGCGGCAGCTGCCCGCGCGCACCCGCGACATCGAGAGGAGCCTGTCGCTGCGGACCAAGGTCTCGCTGAGCATCTTCTTCTCGTTCCTCGTCCTCATGCCGGTGATCGGGCTTTCCCTCTTCTACCTGAACGAGATCCTGGAAGACGTCGTCAGCATCACCCAGATCGATGCGCGCATCGCCGACTCGGCGCGCTCCCTCCGGGAGAACCTGGACGCGGCTGCCGGAACCGAGATTGCCTTCGTGCTCTTCCGGGCGAGCCCCTACCTCGAAGAGAACCGCCGCTCCATGGACGCGATCCGGCGCACCACCCTGGACGGTCTCGCCCATCTCGGGGCCCCCGACGCCGGCTTCGAGCGGATCGCTTCGCTGGTCGACCAGTACGATCTGACGATGACGCGGCTGGCGGACCTCTACGCCGCCCCTTCCGAGTCCCCGCAGGCCCTGGAGGAGGTCGACCGCGCCCTCTTCCGCCTCCAGGCGCGCCTGCGCTCGCTGCGGGCGCAGGCGGAGGGCGAGCGGGATCCCGCCGCCCGGCGCCGCCTGTTCGAGCGGATGCGCCAGGCGGCCGATTCCATCTCCGAGGAGCTGCTCGAGGGAGCCCGCGAGGAAAACCCCGACCGCGCCCGGATTCTGGACGAGGTCGCCGGAATTCGGGGACGCATCGACGCCATCGCGGAGAAGATCGAGGACCGCGCGCTGGCGCACGCCGAGGTCCACCGGCGCCACGTGATGAGCCTGAGCAACCGGGCCCAGCGGAACCTGCTGACGACGATCGTCCTCACGGGACTGGTGGGGATCTCCCTCGTCCTGTTCCTCCCGGCCCGCGTGGTCCGCTCCCTGAGGCGCGTCACGCACGTGTTGCAGCAGGCGGAGCGCGGCGATCTGGACGTGGCCGCGCTGCCGGCGGGAAGCGACGAGGTGGGGAAGCTGGCCGGGCACCTGAACCGCCTGTTGCGGCAGGTCCGCACCTTCGATGCGCTGAAGACCGATCGCATGCTGCGCGCGGAGCGGCGCCTCCAAACGCTGGGCGACGGCCTCGAGGAGGGGATCGTGGTGGTGGACGGGGAGCTGCGGCCGATCTTCGCGAGCGGCCCGGCGCGGCGGCTTCTCGACGTCCGCCCCGAAGGCGCCGACGACGCGCGGATCGCCGGGATCCTGGCCGAGGAGGGTTGCGCGGCGGCTCTCCGCCAGGCGCTCGAGTCGGCCTCCGCCCCCGAAGATCTGGTCGTTTCGGTGGACGTGGGGACGGCGGCGCCGCGCCGCCTCAGGATCCGCGCCGAGCCCGTTCCGGAGGCGGGCGGCAAGGCGCGCGAGATCCTCCTGCTCCTGTCGCGCGCCTAGTGTTGCGTTTCGGAAATCATGTTAACACCGAGGTCGCCGAGGCGCCCGGATCGCAAGGCGCGCCAGAGCGTCGCGTACCCAAGGCGGTACGCAAGCGAGGCGCAACGCGGCGAGCCGGGATGGATCGGGGGCCG